>JANZQE010000001.1:0-3836 GCA_038040705.1 Clostridium sp.
TTCTTTTAATTCTTCTGAAATTGCGCTTAGTGATTCTACCTTAACATCACATAAAACAAATTTTGCACCCTCTGAAGCAAATTTTAATGATGTAGCTCTCACAATACCTAGAGCAGCACCTGTTACCAATACAACTTTTCCATCAAATCTCATTTTTTTCCTCCTTAAAATATATGTTTATTTATTTTACGTTTATTATTAAAATTACCATTACTGTATTATAATACCCCGAATCCACCTAGAACTATACCAACTACAACAGATACTACAGGGAATAATGTACAGGTCATAAATATATCAAGATATGAATCTTTATGAGTGAGTCCTGTAATAGCTAGTAATGTTAAAACTGCACCGTTCTGTGGTAATGTATCAAGTCCACCTGATGATAGTGAAGCTATTCTGTGGAATGCTTCAGGGGATATTCCTGATGACGTTGCAAGTTCCATATATTTTGTTCCTAGAGCTTCAAGAGCTATACCCATACCACCTGATGCGGATCCTGTTGCACCAGCAAGTACATTAACAGCAACAGCTTCGGATATCAGTGGGTTACCCTTGATTCCAAGTAAATTGTTAGTTAATTGAGTGAAGCCAGGAACTGCCTTAACAACTGATCCAAATCCAACAGCTGCTGAAGTATTGATTATAGCTAAAACTGATCCTGAAGCACCAGCATTGATTGTTGTAACAAGATTTTCTAATTTCTTATATCCTATTACTATACCTAATAAAACACCGCTTACAAGTGCTACGATTATGGGTTGTTTAAGTACATTTAGTACTACTACAACTGTAAGTAATGGTGCTAAAGCTAATAATGGATGCATTAAATTTTCATGTGTTATTTCTTTTACTGCTTTATCTGGTTCTACGAATAATTCTCCAGCTTTGGTAAACTTTCGTTCTCTGTAAGTTAACCATGTCATACCCATACCAAACATTATAGCGGCTCCAACAAGACCTATAATAGGAGCTGCAGTAGGAGTAGTTCCGAAATATTTCATAGGAATAAGATTCTGAATTTGTGGAGTTCCTGGTATAGCTGTCATTGTGAAACTAAATGAACCAAGGGCTATAGCACCAGGTATAATTTTTCTTGTGATATTTGCTTCTCTAAACAGTGCAAGTGCTAAAGGATACATAGCAAAAACAACAACGAATAGGGAAATACCACCGTAAGTTAGAACTGAACATCCAAGAACGATTGCAAGTATTGCTTTTTTAGCTCCGATAACCTTAATTATCCAAACAGCAATTGACATAGCAGCTCCGGACTCGTCCATAATTTTTCCGAATATAGCACCAAGCATAAATACTGGGAACCATGATTTTGCAAAACCAACGAAACCACCCATATATGCTTCTGTGTATGAAGGAAGTAGTTCCAATCCCCCAGTCAAAGCAACAACCAAAGCGCAAATAGGAGCTATCCAGATTATAGACATTCCTTTATAAGCAAGGAACATTAACAGGGCAAGACCTAAGAAAATACCAAACATATTTTTCCCCCTCTAAATTAAGTTTTTATAATTAAATAGATTATATTGTAAGTTGCATTTTTTCTGGTTTGAATATTCGTGCGTCCATAATCTTTAAATCAGGACTTATAATTGGATCAAAATCCATTTGGTCAAGAACATCCTTTTGAAGATCAACGCCTGGAGCAATCTCGGTTAATATAAGACCATTATCGCTAAGTTCAAATACAGCTCTTTCAGTAATATATAAAACTTCCTGCTTGATATCTTTTGCATATTCTCCACTAAAGGTTATTTGTTCTACATTATTAATGAATTTCTTAAGTTTACCTTCACTTATGATATTTAACTTACCATCACTAATAGATAGTTGTAATTTGCTAGCAGTAAAGGTTCCACAGAAGATAACCTTTTGGGCGTTTTGTGTAATATTTATGAATCCACCGGCGCCTGCTATTCTTGTGCCAAATTTACTGACATTGATATTACCTACTTTGTCGCATTGAGCAAGTCCTAGATATGCTACATCAAGACCGCCACCGTCATAAAAATCAAATTGATAAGGTTGGTCAATTATTGCTTCAGCATTTATTGCTGCACCAAAACTTAATCCACCGGCAGGAATGCCTCCTATAGGGCCTGGTTCAACAGTAAGCATTAATCCGTCGATATTTTCTTCGTTTGCTACAATTGCAACACCTTCAGGCATACCAATACCTAAATTGATAACTGCATGTGGAACTAGCTCCATAGCAGCTCTTCTCGAAATAACCTTTCGCTCGTCAAGTTCAAGAGGTTTTACTGAATTTACCGGAACTTTTATATCGCCCACATAACTAGGGTTAAATGCTTCACTAAAAGTCATCATATGATTTTTTATATCAGCTACTTCAACTATAGTATCAACGTAGATTCCAGGTATCTTAACCATTCTAGCGTCAAGTGTTCCAGCTTTAACTACCTTTTCTACTTGCACTATTACTTTACCACCAGAATTATATACAGCTTGAGCTATAGATAATACTTCTAATGTTCCCGCTTCTTTTTCCATGGTTACATTTCCATTTTCATCAGCATAAGTTCCACGGATAAATGCGATGTCAATAGGAAAGTATTTGTAGATTAAATATTCTTCTCCTAAAATGTCGATAACCTCTACGATATCTTCTTTAGTAACTGAGTTTAGCTTTCCACCTTCAACCCTTGGATCTACGAAAGTTTTTAAACCAACTTTGGTTATGTTGCCGGCTCTTTTTGCAGCTATATCTCTGTAAAGCTGCGATATTGCGCCCTGTGGGAGGCAATAAGCTTCAATAAGATTTTCCATTGCAAGCTTTTGTATCTTAGGGACTAAATTCCAATGTCCACCTATAACACGTTTAAGAAGACCTTCGTGTCCAAGATGATTTAAACCTCTTTCCTTACCATCACCTTGTCCTGCTGCATAAACTAGAGTTAAGTTTCTAGGTTCACTAGTTTGCGTAAACCTATTTTCAAGAGCTATTTCTAATTCCTCAGGAACGGCATTTCCTACAAATCCTGATGTTGCAATACAATTACCAGAGTCGATTCGCTTTACAGCTTCAGCTGCGGTTAGAAACTTTACCAATGGTATTCCTCCTCTCTATTGTTGTATACATATTTTATATGACATATGTAATTTATATTAGCAATTTGCATGCCAATATTTAAAACAACAAAATAAAGAAGAAAATTTTCATTAAACCGTTGATTTGTCTTATAATTTTAATTTGAGATTATTTTTTAATTTCGCGTAAAATGACAAAGTGTAAACATTATGGACAGTATTGCTTGTGAATGTTTAAACGTTTACAATAAACGCATAGTATTCAACGGGTTAGCAATATTTAAAGAAAAATGTTCACAATATGTACAGTGTACATATTGTGAACATGCTATAAATTGTATATTTTAAGCTTTTCATATAGACTTGTTCTGCTTATATCAAGTTTTTTTGCAACCCTTAATTTGTTACCGTTAAAGTCCTCCATGGCCGCCTTTATTGCTTTTTTTTCTAACACCTTATTCATGTTCTTTAAAGGACCATTAATATTAATAGGGACGATCTTTATATTGCCATCAGGTAGATTAGTTAATAGTCCCTCAGTTATATAGAAGGGAAGCTGGCTAGTTTCAATAATTGCCTGTTTATCAACAAGATTTAATGCCCGTTCTATCAAATTTTCCAGCTCCCTGATATTTCCCGGCCAGTCGTATAATGATAGTGCCAGTAGTGCTTCATCTGAAATATCAGTTACGTGTCTTTCCATTTCTGATGATATTTTTCTCATTAGATACTTTGCAAGAAGGGGTATATCCTCTCTTCTTTCTCGA
>JANZQE010000002.1:0-3578 GCA_038040705.1 Clostridium sp.
TTACAGATATGTAACAGGTGAGCCTTTTACACCTTCCGCAGATACTGAAGCTTTTGAAGCTATTGTTATTGGATGGCTTGAAGGATCTTTAGACGTAACATCAATGCAAGCTAGCATAGCTGCAAATATACAATCTCAAATTACACCAGTAAATGAAGATTTATATTTTACGTGGCAAAATCCAACGCCTCCAGTTCCTCCTATTGAAGAATAAATAGGTAAAAAAAACCTAAAACGGGTAATAATACTCGTATACCGAAAAAGGTATAATCAAATCAAATTAAATTTAATATAACATGGAAGCAATTGTTAAAAACCTTAACTTTGGCGAAGCAGCCAGAGTCGAAGTATTTAAAGGTATAGAGAAGTTAACAAAAGCTGTTAGTTCTACATTAGGAGCTAGTGGTAAATGTGTAATGCTAGAGGATAACGCAGGTAATCCTATTATAACAAAAGATGGTGTTACGGTAGCGGATTCTATAATATTGAGAAACCCGGTTGAAAACATGGGTGCAACTCTTTTAAAGGAAGCTGCTAGAAAAACAGTAAGAGAAGCAGGTGATGGTACCACCACGGCTACAGTATTAGCTCATGCAATTTTACAAGAGGCTTACAAAATATCAGATAAAACAAATTCAAGAGAATTAAAAGACGGTATTAATGCAGCTACTGAAAAAGTAGTTAAATACCTTCAATCAATATCAGTTAGCGTTAAGGACGATATGATAGATCAAATAGCTACCATATCAACAAATAACGATCCTGAGCTTGGAAAAATAATAGCAGATGCTTTTAGAGCTGTAAGTAATACAGGTGTAGTAATGATGGAGACATCAGCAGATGGAAAAACAAAAGTAGAAGTTGTAGATGGAGTTCAGTATGAAAAAGGATTGACTAATTCACACTTCATTACAAATCAGCAAGCAAAAACCGCTGAACTAGAAAATCCATTAGTACTGTTGATAGAGTCTCCTATAGATACTATAAGACAAATACAATCTGTACTAGAGTATGTAATAAAAAACAATAAACCTTTGCTTATTATAGGCGATTTAGATCAAGGTGTTTTATCTGCTCTAGCTATGAACAAAAATAAAGGTAATATAAAAGTTAATGTTATCAATGCTCCTACTTATGGTATTAGCAAACAGGAAATTTTAGAAGATTTATCTTTATTAACAGGTGCAACTATTATAAATGAAGACTTAGGTGATGATATGGATATGATCCAAATAGAACACTTAGGAGCGTGTTTAAAAAGTGTAACATCTCACGATGAAACAGTTATACAAGTTAAAGAGTCAAATGAAGAGGTTTTAAGTATCATAAATGATATTAAAGAAAAACTTACAGAAACTAAGTTTCCACACGAGATAATTAAACTTGAAAAAAGATTAGCTATGCTTTCAGCAAAAATAGCTATTGTTAAAATTGGTGCAAACTCAGATATTGAGTTAAAAGAAAAAACAGATAGAGTCGAAGATGCTATTTGTGCAACTAAAGCCGCGATCAAAGAAGGTATAGTTCCAGGCGGTGGAATTGCTTTATTAAACGCATCAGATAATGTATCATCTAAATCAGATGGAGAGGCTGTGCTGCTAGAAGCTATTAGAGCGCCTTTTAAGACAATATTGGATAATGCTGGCATAACAGACTATGAATTGCCTAAAGCTAAAGGAAAGGGTCTTAATGTGGTTACAGGAAAAACAGTAAATATGATTAAGTCAGGGATTATTGATCCTTTACTAGTTACCAAAAGTGCACTTAGAAACGCTGCGTCAGTAGCTACTACTATTTTATCAACCGATTGTGTAATAAACAACTTGAGAATAGATGAAAGCAATAGGTAAAAACATAATCATAAGCAAAATAAAAGAAGGTACTACCGAAACAAAAGGTGGTTTACTTCTTGCAGAAGTGCAGCGAGAAGATATTAGATACACAGAGGCTGTTATAGTATCTGTTGGAAATGAAGCTGAGGCTTCTGGTTTAAAAGAAGATGATAAAATATTCTTCGACAGACACGCTGGTCACAAAATAGAATTTGAAAAAGAAATATACCACGTTATAAGAATACAAGATGTAGTTGTTGTTTTATGAAAAGGCTAGAAGCAAGAGATATCAAAGATATGAACTTGTTAAAACATTACCGTATAATACGCAAATGGGCTTGCAAGAACAACGAACTTAATGACGCTGACTTAGAGTTACTTATCTACTTTGATTGTATGGAGTTTTTTACAAAACAAGATTTCAAAGAAGGTAGTTACTCTTATAGTTGGGACAATAGAAGGTGGAACAACTTGTTAAAAAATGGCTGGATAGTAGTATGGAGAAAAAGAAATCATACTACGCAGAAATATCATATATATAAAGTGTCTTTTAAGTGTAAACAACTTATAAATCAAATGTATAAGATTATGCTAGGTGAAGAGGATATTTCAACAAGAAAAAGAAGCAACAAACTAATAGCAGGTAAAACATATACAGACAAAGTTCTTACTAAGGCTATTTATAATGTTAATAAAGATAAAAATAGATTATTATGAACGCAGCAATTATGTCAGGCTTAGGATCAATATCAGATATAGCCAAGCAAATATCAGCAAAGAAAGAACAGTCAGATTACAGAGCTAGTGCTAACGTAGGTGATCCTTTTTTTAAACCAGGAGTTGAAAGAATTAAGCCACCACAAAGAACTGACTCTGCTAGCTACGGACCTGGTACTCCTTCACAAACTTTTAGTAAAAGAAGTTGCGCTAAAGGAGAAGATATGTATGGTAGTGAACAACAAAGAGCAATGAGTATGCCAACTGTAGCTAACCCACCTCTACTTGAAATAAACGCAATGTACAACGGAGAAGCTGGTGTGCAACAAGAAGACTTTGAACAATTTTAAAAAATAAGTTATGATAAATAAAAACAAACCAGCAATGGGCAAAGCTCAATTAAACGGACAAGTAGGAGAAAACGCAGTATGGGATGGACCATTAGATACTAGTGGATTTCCAATGGGTAAAGGATCAAGTTCTGGTATTACCGGTATGGAGGTTTCTAAAGCACCTGTTGGTAGTGATAGCTACGCTCCTATTACTCAGAGAGCTAAAGCATCTAGGTAATGAATATGGGTGACGTAAAGCTATACGCTTTAAACTTAACGGCATTATCTGTTAGTATGACTAACATAGAAAATTACTTAAAAGTATTGTTATTACTAGTCAGTATAGGTTATACACTATCTAAATGGGTTGTATTAAAACAATAGGATAAAGAAGAAGAAAAAGATAAATAATGAAATTTAAGTACTTTACTTACAGTGAGTTCGATTCACCAGACCTAGAAGGTAGTGGTAAAAAGATGAGCAATGAGTTAATAAGCATGTTAGATATTGCTAGAAAAAAGTACGGTAAATCAATTATTATAAACTCAGGATATAGAACTCCAGAGCGTAATAAAGAAGTAGGTGGAAAACCTACATCTTCTCATTTACTAGGTTTAGCTGTTGATATACAATGTAAAACATCTACAGATAGGTTTTTACTAGAAGGTATATTAAGAGAAGTTGGATTTAAAAGATT
>JANZQE010000003.1:0-8349 GCA_038040705.1 Clostridium sp.
GAAGTAATTGGAATATGCTGTATTGTGGATAGAGGAAGTA
Organism: Clostridium sp.; assembly: GCA_038040705.1. Classification (GTDB taxonomy): domain Bacteria; phylum Bacillota; class Clostridia; order Clostridiales; family Clostridiaceae; genus Clostridium_AD. Next base: position 41 of record JANZQE010000003.1, read on the forward strand.
GCACCATTGATTATCCTATCTACAGCTCTATAAAACTTGAAATTGAGAGTTATGACCCGAAGAATTGCCCGCTTTGTAAAGAGGGAACGGACTACATAAAACCTGGTAGCAGAAATATCAAATAGTCAAACAAAGACATGATAACAAAGATAGGAAATTTCTCCTACATGCCTTGCAATACGGACTTGAAGCTGGAAATTTGATTAAGGAATTCTAATCTTATGCGAATATAAAATTCGCTGTCACTCACATTCGCCGTCCTGGCTCAGTTCGCTAGCCTGACTTCCTGTCAGGCTCACGAGAATTTTACATTCGCAAAAGAAGAATTTCTAAATCAAATTTCAATAGTTTCTGCGTTTCGTATTGTAAGTCACTTTGGAAAAAGTTCCTATCATATATCATTCTTAAAATGATATTATATTCATTAATTATTGAGTTGCCTAAATTTGCAAATAAAATAAACAGTAAGAACTCCTAGTTTTTAAAGTAGGAGTCCTTACTGTTTCGTCATTAAGGGACGAGTTATGCTATTTGTGAGTTTGATTTTTCTTTTGTTTTTAGCAAGTTATCAATTAAGATTTGTAGTTCTTTAGTTTTATCTTTATCCATGGGCTCTACACCTTTTAATTTATAAGGTATACCTAATGATTCGTATTTACTCACGCCTAGAACATGATAGGGAAGAAGTTCGACTTTGTCCACATTTGGAACTTCTTCATTTATAATTTCAGACATTTTAGTTATATGTTCTACGGAATCTGTAATTCCTGGCACAACAACGTGTCTTACCCAAACTCTAGATTTTGATTTTCTTAAAGCGCCTAAAAATGAATTAATACCTTTAGTATCTTTACCGGTTAAGCTAACATAACCAATGCTTGTTGTGTGTTTGATATCTAAAAGTACTAAATCGGTATATTTTAATATATCATCATAATTGCCACTTCCAAAACCAGATGTATCTAAGCAAGTATGAATGCCGTTTAGTTTACATAACTTCAAACACTCAAGTAAAAATTCTGGTTGCATTAATGGGTCACCACCAGAGAAGGTAACTCCACCGGAAGAACGGTCAAAGTAGGGTTTAAATCTAATTATCTTTTGCAGGATTTGTGCAGGCGTCATTTCAGTGCCTCCACTGAGGTTCCAAGTATCTGGGTTATGGCAATAAGCACATCTTAATTTGCAACCTTGAAAGAAAACTACTACTCTTATTCCAGGACCATCAACTAGTCCCATGGTTTCTATAGAATGAATATTACCTTTTACCATATATATATTCCTCCTCAGTTTTGGTATAGAAAGATTTAATGTATCTTTTTAATTAGAACTTTGTATGGAAAGTTCTACTAATAACTTCAAGCTGCTGTTCTTTTGGTAGTCTGTTGAAATGAACAGCATATCCTGATATTCGTATTGTTAATGTTGGGTATTTATCTGGATTTTCCATAGCATCAATTAAAACTTCTCTATTTAATACATTTACATTTAAATGATGTGCACTTTGTGCAAAATAGCCATCTAAAAGGAAAACTAGATTGTTTATTCTCGTAGATTCATCTGTTCCAAGTGCAGCTGGTACTATTGAAAAAGTATTTGAAACTCCATCTTGGCAATAATTTCTATAAGGGATTTTAGCAACTGAATTTAGTGATGCTAATGCCCCGTTTTCATCGTTACCTTGTGTTGGGTTTGCTCCAGGGGCAAGTGCTATGCCTTGTTTTCTTCCATCAGGAGTTGAGCCTGTCTTCTTACCATAAACAACGTTAGATGTAATAGTAAGGGCTGATAAGGTATGTTCTGCTCCTTTGTAAGCTGGATGTTTCTTAAGCTCATCGCTGAATTCTTTAATAAGATTTACAGCTAAATCATCAGCTCTGTCGTCATCGTTTCCGTATTTAGGGAAATCTCCTTCTATTTCAAAGTCAATAGTTATGCCCTTTTCATTTCTTATTGGTTTTACCTTAGCAAATTTTATAGCGCTTAAGGAGTCTGCTGCAACGGAAAGTCCTGCTATTCCAAATGCCATGAAGTATTTGAGATCAGTATCATGAAGAGCAAGTTGTCCTGCTTCATAAGCATATTTATCATGCATATAGTGTATAGTGTTCATTGTATTTACATACATTTCTGCAACATAAGCGAGTACTTTTGAATACACTTTCCTAACTGATTTGTAATCAAGAATCTCATCAGTATTTACTGGAATCCCAGGTACTACAAGCTTACCTTTTAATTCGTCGACTCCACCGTTTAGTGATAGTAGTAATGATTTAGCTAGGTTTGCTCTAGCACCAAAGAATTGCATCCTCTTGCCGATTTCCATAGCTGATACGCAACATGCTATTCCATAGTCTTCTCCATAAATTGGTCTCATTATATCATCATTTTCATATTGTAATGCATCTGTTTCAATGGACATTTTAGCACAGTACTTTTTGAAGGGTTCAGGTAATTTTTCTGACCAAAGTACAGTCATGTTTGGCTCTGGAGCTGATCCTAAATTTGTTAATGTATGGAGGAACCTAAAGGAATTCTTTGTTACCATAGCTTTCCCGTTAATGGCTACACCACCAATCGATTCTGTTACCCAATTTGGATCTCCACCAAATAGTTCATTGTATTCAGGAGTTCTAAGATGTCTTGCCATTCTAAGTTTAATTACGAACTGATCAATGATTTCTTGTGCTCCATCTTCAGTTAATAAACCTTCTGCTAAGTCTCTTTCAAAATAAATGTCTAAGAAATTAGTAGTTCGTCCAAGAGACATTGCAGCACCGTTGTTTTCTTTTATTCCTGCAAGGTATCCGATATAAACTGCTTGCACCGCTTCGCAAGCTGTAGTAGATGGTTCTGAGATATCTATACCATATTTTGAAGCCATACTTTTAATTTCGAAAAGTGCTTTTATTTGCATACTTATTTCTTCTCTATGTCGTATCAAATCATCAGAGGCATGTCCTGTAAATTCATTCAAATCTTTTTTCTTTTGATCTACTAAAAAATCTATACCATAAAGAGCTATTCGTCTATAGTCTCCAATTACGCGTCCTCTACCATATGCATCTGGAAGTCCAGTTAGGAGGCCTACAGTTCTTGCAACTTTTGTAGCGGGAGTGTATGCATCAAAAACTCCTTCGTTGTGAGTTTTTCTGTACTTCGGAAAATATTCTTCTATATCTTTGTTTAACTTGTAGCCATAAGCTTCTAATGATTGCTCTACCATTCTAAATCCACCAAATGGGTTTACTATTCTTTTTAATGGAGCGTCTGTTTGAAGTCCGAAGATTACCTCATTTTCTTTATCTATATACCCAGGAGCAAAATTATCTATTCCTGCAATTTCATTTGTTTCTACATCTATAATACCTTTTTTAATTTCCTCTATAATAAGTGAATTAGCTTTATCCCAAACACTATTAGTTTTAGCAGTTTTTCCTACTAAAAAACTATCATCACCTTCATATAGTGTATAATTTTTTTGAATAAAGTCACTTACATTAATTGCGTTTTTCCACTCGTCGCCTTTGAAACCATTCCATTGTTTAAACATTTGTATTCCTCCTTATGTAGTGCTTGCTAGATTATTCAAATAAATAATAATAAGTGTTAGTTAACAATGTTTATCCCTTAATTACATTATACATTATTATTTAAGTTTTGTTAACACTTAAATAAATACAATCTGTTAATATATATATTATAATATTAATAATGAAACAGTTCAAGTGATTTATAAAAGTCGAAATATTAAAAATATTGTGTTAAATACTCAGACGTTGATATACAACGATTATATAATGTTAAAAAAATAACGAAATTAAATAACAGATAAAATTAAAAATGAAACACATCTAAAATATAGCTATAATCAGAAAAACATTATTATTCGCATCTATAATAAGGTATAATGATATTGTATGTATTTTAGTGGAGGTGGATTATATGAAGAGGCCTAGCATATTTAGTAAGGATTATGAAAAACAGATAAGAAAACGGAGAAAGAAAATAATTTTATTAATTATTGTACCTATAATAGGCTTAACAATATTTTTAATTACAGATTTTGATTCAATGTTAGATAAAGGAATAAGTATGAAGAAAAGTTTAAATAATATCTTCTTAAATAAATCAAAACAGGATACAAATATTGATGAAAATGAGCCGCCTTACGTAAAAAAAGAAGAAGAGGTTGTTAAACAACAACCAGAGCCTGAAGAACCTAAAGATTCACAGGTGGAGGCTCCAATAGAGAATGAAACATTTAATATTACATTGTCTGATGGCCAAGAAATTAATGTTGAGTATAAGTTATTAGGTACAGAAAAAAACATAGAAGGTGTATCAGATACTAAAGATATATCTTATGATATAAGTCCAAGTAAAAAATCAATAGTTATACAAAGTAAGATAAATCAGGATATATTATATTTTGATGTAAATAAAATTAGTAAAGATATTACAAAACACACACACACCTCTAGCAAAGGTAAAAAATTTCCTAAACAAGATAAAATTAAAGAGGAGTCAAATTATATTTGGTCAATCATGCCTAAATTTATTGATGAAGACAATATTGTTTACGTTAGTGAATTACCTTGGATGAATAAAGAGGCCGTACAATACATTTGGAAAGTAAATGTGGAAAGCAATATTCATACCCAAGTGAAACCTGCAAAAGGTAAAAGTATTACTTTCAAAGATATAACTTCCAAAGGGTTAGAAACAATAATAGATGGTAAGGTTGTGTATGTTACGTCTACAGGTAAAGTAATAAAATAGACGAAGTTAAAAAAACTTAAATTATATTCTGGATTGTGTTGTAAATTTTAAAAAAATTAGATATAATCAGTAATATTGACCCATATAAGCAAATCGGAACTATAATATTTGTAAATACCTTGAAAGTTATGTTATAATGGTTAAGTTAACAAGCATTTGTGGTAATTAGGAGGCGTAAATTAATGAACGTTAAGATGGAGAAATTAGAAAAAAATATTATTAAATTAGAAATAACTGTAGAAGCAAAAAGGTTTAGCGAATCGCTTAAAAAATCTAGTGTGAAAAATTCAAAAACAATAAACATACCTGGATTTAGAAAAGGTAAGGCACCAATGTCTATAATAAAGAAAATGTATGGTGAAGGTGTTTTCTTTGAAGATGCTATAAACTTCTGTTGTGATGATACATATCCAGAAGCACTTAAAGAGTATGATATAAGTCCACTAGACTATCCTAAAATTGATATCGTTGAAATAGGAGAAGGAAAAGACTTTATATATACAGCATCTGTGGTAGTAGTTCCAGAAGTTACTCTTGGAGAATATAAAGGACTTGATGCTAAAAAAACTGAGTACAATGTAACAGAAGAAGAAGTTGAAAATCAATTAAAGGGCATGCAAGAAAAAAATGCTAGAGTTGAAGAGAAACTTGAGGGCACTGTGGCAATGGGTGATATAGCTATTATTGACTTTAAGGGATTTATTGATGATGTACCTTTTGAAGGTGGAGAAGGAATAGATTTTGAACTTGAAATTGGTTCAGGATCATTTATTGACACTTTTGAAGAACAATTAATTGGCTTAAAAGTTGGAGAAAATAAAGAAGTTAAAGTTAATTTTCCTGAACAATATGGAAGAGAAGAATTAAATGGAAAACTTGCTACATTCAATGTAACTATTAAAAGTATGAAGGAAAAAGAATTACCAGCTATTGATGATGAATTTGCTAAAGAAGTTTCAGAATTTGACTCACTCGAGGAACTAAGAAACGATATTAAAGCATCACTTGAAAAAGCAAGCGAAGATAGGGAAAAGAAAGAATTTGAAGAATCAGTAATGGATGCAGTTTGTTCAAATGTTGAAATGGACATTCCAGACGTTATGATAAAAAGAGAAACTGATATAATGTTAAAAGATTTAGAAGCAAAACTTAAACAACAGGGGTTAGATCTTGAATCATACTATCAGTACACTAATAATACTGAAGAATCAGTTAGAGAATTTATGAAAGAAGCAGCAGAGAAAAGAGTTAAAACTGACTTAGTAATTACAGAAATAGCTAAGATAGAAAAAGTTGACGCTACTGATGAAGAAATGTTAGAAAAAGCTAAACAAGTTGCAGCTCAATATGGAGAAAAAGATTTAGAAAAAACAGCAGATTTAATTATGCAAGCACAAAAACAATATCTAAAAATTGATGTTGTAAATGAAAAAGTAATAAAAATGTTAGTGGAAAGCGCTAAAGTTATTGCATAATATACACTATAAATAATTGCCAGATAGATTTCTGGCAATTAATTTTAAATATAGGATAAAATAATATGTTTAAAAAATAATTATATAGGCTAGAATTAAATAATAGATCGCCGTTTTAAGTAGTTCTATTATAAGAGTAGAGGAGGGAATTATATGAGTTTAGTGCCAATGGTCGTTGAACAAACTAATAGGGGAGAGAGATCCTATGATATTTATTCAAGATTATTAAAAGAAAGAATAATTTTTCTAGGAGAAGAGGTAAATGATGTAACTGCTAGCTTGATTGTTGCTCAATTACTGTATTTAGAGTCTGAAGACCCTGACAAAGATATTTATTTATATATAAATAGCCCAGGTGGATCAATAACATCAGGAATGGCTATTTTTGACACAATGCAGTATATAAAACCACAGGTTTCAACTATATGTACTGGTATGGCAGCATCAATGGGAGCTTTTCTATTGGCCGCTGGAGAAAAAGGAAAAAGATTTGCATTACCTAATAGTGAAATACTCATACATCAGCCACTTGGAGGATTCCAAGGTCAAGCAACTGATATTGACATACACGCAAAAAGAATCCTTAAAACTAAAGAATCACTAAATAGGATACTTAGTGAAAGAACTGGCCAAACAATTGAGAAAATTCAACATGATGTTGAAAGAGATTACTTTATGAGCTCACAAGAAGCTATGGAGTATGGATTAATAGATGAAGTTATAACTAAAAAGAAATAACAATAATTGAGGTGAAGATATGCCAAAGTTCGACGAAAAAAAACAACTTAAATGTTCCTTTTGTGGTAAGAGTCAAGACCAAGTTAGAAGATTAATTGCAGGGCCGGGAGTGTATATTTGTGATGAATGTATAGAATTATGTTCTGAAATAATTGTAGATGAATTCCAGGGAGATGTAGAATTAGATTTAGGAGCAATACCAAAACCCGCAGAAATAAAAAAATATATAGATGAGTATGTAGTTGGTCAAAACCAAGCTAAAAAGTCTTTGGCGGTGGCAGTATATAATCACTATAAAAGAATAAATTCAAATGTTAATGAAGGTGATGTAGAACTTCAAAAAAGTAATATTTTACTACTTGGGCCTACAGGCTGTGGTAAAACACTACTAGCTCAAACATTGGCAAAATATTTAAATGTACCTTTTGCTATAGCAGACGCAACTACACTTACTGAAGCAGGATATGTAGGGGAAGATGTAGAAAACATTTTACTTAAGTTAATTCAAAATGCTGACTATGATGTAGAAAAGGCTGAAAAAGGCATTATCTATATAGATGAAATAGATAAGGTTGCTAGAAAATCTGAAAACCCTTCTATAACTAGGGATGTATCTGGAGAAGGAGTTCAACAGGCATTACTTAAAATATTAGAAGGAACTACAGCATCAGTTCCACCACAAGGTGGGAGAAAGCACCCTCATCAAGAGTTTATACAGGTAAATACTGCTAATATTTTATTTATCTGTGGAGGAGCCTTTGACGGACTTGATAAAATCATAGAAAAAAGAACTAGAACTACATCGGTTGGTTTTGGAGCTGAAATAAGATCCAAAGAACAGTTAAATGTAGGGGAGTTACTGGAGTCTATAATGCCAGGAGATCTACTTAAATTCGGGTTAATACCAGAATTTGTAGGAAGGCTTCCTATAGTAGTTACATTAGAAGCTTTAGATGAAGAGGCATTAGTTAAAATTCTTAGTGAACCTAAAAATGCGCTGATTAAACAATATAAGAAATTATTTGAAATGGATAACGTAGAATTAGAGTTTGAAGAAGAAGCCTTAAAAGCTATAGCTAAAGAAGCTATTAAAAGAAAAACTGGAGCTAGAGGACTTAGATCTATTATAGAAGATACAATGAAGGAAATAATGTTTGATATTCCATCAAATGAACAAGTAGTTAAGGTAATAGTTAGTGCTGAAACTATCATAACTAAAACTCCACAACTGGTTTTAGCTGAAAATGGGAAAAGAGAGAAGTTGAAGATTCCCAAAAAAACTAAAATCAAAAAAAGCATAGAAACAGCATAGAA
>JANZQE010000004.1:0-2923 GCA_038040705.1 Clostridium sp.
AGACTGAAGGCTATTGGAACCCCTAGAAATATGAATCCAAATAATGCTAATAGAAACGATAGTAACATGACCTCTCCTCCTTTAAGATACTATTTTTTTGACATGGTAGTATAATTTTAGTAGAGTTTGTAATAACATTAATCCTCCACCGATTGGTACAACCAAATACACAATACCGTAGGAGAAAGATGTAGCAGGAGATAACCAATTCCAACTTTGCATAGCAAGTTTTTGTCCTCCAGCAGTAATTAAATATAATGCATACATTACAATAAGGTCACATATAACTGCCACTACCTGTCCAATTTTTTTAGGAAGTTTTTTGTTTAATATATCCAGCCCTAGATGCTCATCATTCACATATGCTAAAACTGCACTTAAAAACACAACCCATATAAACAGGAACCTTGATACTTCTTCTGTCCAAGCAATTGCTATATTTAGAAAGTATCGACTCATAACATTACCAAATACTATGACTACCATACTTGTTAAAAATATTGCAATTGCATATTTTATTATTTTCTGTAACATAGCGTATACTCTATCAATAATATTTATCCGTTCAGATGTATCTGTTTTAGATTGCATATTTCCCCCTCTTTCTTCTTTAAATTAAGTTATCAATAATTAGACCAACCCTTGTTAAAGTTTTTATTTTATTTTCTAAGGTCATTGCTTACTCATAGATTACTTAGGTATTAAAATCGGACATCCTATAATAACTTTGAAATAAATATTCTTTTCACTCTAAAATATGCGCGCAGTTACAGTTTTATGAAAAGTATTTTCTTTTAATTTGTTATAGCACATTGTATAATTAATACAAGTATAAAGTTAATTTGCCAAAAAGCCCCCATCTATAGGTATTATTGCTCCATTAACATAATCCGAAGCACTCGAAGCAAGATATATTGCCGTCCCTACTAAGTCTTCTGGAAGTCCCCATCTGCCAGCAGGAATTCTTTCTAATAGCTTCAATCTATCAGGAGTGTCCTTTAGTGATTCAGTCATTTTAGTTGTTATAAACCCTGGTGCTAATGCATTTACATTTATCCCGAAACCACCCCACTCATTTGCAAGACTCTTAGTAAATTGGCCAATGGCTCCCTTGCTTGCAGCATATGCAGAAATGTTTTTTACAGTAATGAATGTATTCATAGATGCTATGTTAATTATTTTCCCGTAACCTCTTTTAATCATTACCTTGCCTGCTAACTGGCTCATTTGAAATACTTGAGTAAGGTTAAGTTTAATTACGAAATCCCAATCTTCTTGAGAAAAATCAATTACAGGACATCTTTTTTGAACCCCAGCATTATTTACCAGTATATCAACATATCCACCTAATTTTTCAATTGCCTCATTAAATCCTTTTTCTAAACTTTTTTTATTCCCGAGGTCGGCCTTTATTCCATATGCATTTATCCCATTTCCCTGTATTTCTTTTGCTACCTCGTTAACATTGGAAGCTATGTCAATTATTACAACTTCGGCACCAGCATTATGCATTCCTTCTATTATGCTGCGTCCTAAACCCGCAGCACCACCAGTTAGTATTACTTTTTTGCCTTCCAAACTAAATAAGTTTTTCACCTTTCGTCTCCTTTCTATTTTGCTACATTATTCTTTCTGACTTCAACTTTAGCTAACTTTTCATAGAACTGTACAATTGCACTGTGATCACTTTGTCCTTTTCCATCAACTTTTAGAGCTTGAAGTATCTCCATTATCTGACTAGTTAAAGGAAGTGGAACTCCAACATCATGTCCTGTCTCTATCGCATTTGCCAAATCCTTTATATGAAGATCTATTTTAAATCCAGGCTTAAAATTACCCTCTAAGACCATAGGTGCTTTTGCATCAAGCACTGTACTTCCTGCAAGTCCACCTCTGATCGCATTATATATTACTTCAGGATCAACTCCAGCCTTTGTTCCAAGAGCTAATGCCTCAGACATTGCTGCAATGTTAAGTGCAACTATTATCTGATTTGCCAGTTTTGTTGTATTTCCTGCGCCTATTTCACCACAAAGGACAACTGATTGGCCCATTATTGAGAGTATATCGTTGCATTTATCAAACACTTCCTTTTTTCCACCGACCATAATTGAGAGTGTTCCATCTATTGCTTTTGGCTCTCCACCGCTAACCGGTGCATCCAACATTTCCACTCCTTTTTTTACTGCCTCAGCTGCTACTTCTTTAGATGCTAGGGGTGCTATAGAGCTCATATCAATTATTATTGAACCTTCTTTTATACCCTCAAGCACACCGTTTTCTCCAAGTATTACAGTCTTTACATGAGGTGAATTAGGAAGCATTGTAATTATCACATCTGTTCTTTGCGCCACATCTTTTGGTGAAAAACCTTCATGCGCACCTACTTCTACAACTTCCTTTACTGAATCCTTAAATAAATAATATACAACAAGACTGTATCCTGCTTTTAAAAGAAGTTTCGCCATGGGTTTCCCCATTATTCCAAGACCTATAAATCCTATATTCATATTAAATACCTCCAGTTTTTATTTTTGAACTAACTTTAAAATAGCTTCACTTATTGCCTTTGAAGTAAGTCCATAGCATTCCATTAACTCATCATAATTTTGTGCCGATGTACCATAGCAGTCTTTTACTCCAACAAACTCTATTGGAAGATTTGTTTCTAGTCTTAAAGCTTCAGCTATAGCACCCCCAAGGCCCCCTATTATGGTATGTTCTTCAGCAGTAACAACTGCTTTGCATCCCACTGTTGCTTCTTTTATTGCCTTTTCATCCAAAGGTTTTACTGTGCTTACATTAACTACCTTTACAGATATTCCTGCCTTCTCAAGTTCCTCTGCCGCCTCCATTGCCTTAGATACCATAACTCCATTTGCAAAGACTACAACATCTTTCCCTTCACGCATTTTATATGTTT
>JANZQE010000005.1:0-5326 GCA_038040705.1 Clostridium sp.
CGTGAGTAAATACGAATCATTAGGTATACCTTATAAATTAAAAGGTGTAGAGCCCATGGATAAAGATAAAACTAAAGAGCTACAAATCTTAATTGATAACTTGCTAAAAACAAAAGTAATATCAAACTCACAAATAGCATAGTAAATTAAAGTGGAGAAGGTTATTTATAACCTTCTCCACTTCTGTTTTTTAATTTTTTTCAGAGACTGCTAACAAAGGTATGTATTGCGTAGAATTTCTTAGCACAGTGACAGCATTTGAGCAATATATACCTTTTTATATATTTCTGCTACCAGGTTTTATGTATGCTGTTCCCTCTTTACAAAGTGGGCAATTTTCCGGGTCATAACTCTCAATTTCAAGTTTTATAGAGCTGTAGATAGGATAATCAATGGTGCTACTTCCTCTATCCACAATACAGCATATTCCAATTACTTCTGCGCCAAGTTCCTCTAAAACTTTTATTGTTTCTAGTGAAGATTTACCTGTAGTTACTACATCTTCCGTAATTAAAACCTTCTGACCCTTTTGGATTTCAAATCCCCTTCGCAGTTCGAAGGTTCCGTTAACTCTTTCCGTAAATATAGCAGGCTTTCCAGTTTGTCTACCTACTTCATAAGCTACTATTATACCGCCCATAGCAGGTCCAACTACTACATCAAAATCTATATCTTTAATCTTTTGAGTTACTACACTTAGCACTTTTTCAGCTTTATCTGGATACTGGAGTAATTTTGCACATTGGCAATATCTGTTACTGTGTCTTCCTGAGGATAGCAGAAAATGCCCCTCTAGTAGTGCGCCCGACTCTTTTAATATATCTAAAACATTAATATTAATAATACCGCCTCCTAGATAATCCCTCTGATCTCACTTAGATTCTTAATACCTTCACGCAACATATATTCTTCGATTCCTTCTATTATATCGTTGCATATATCTGGTTTTATAAAATTAGCCGTTCCAACTTGAACTGCTGTTGCTCCCACCATTATAAATTCTATAGCATCTTCGTATGAACAAATTCCGCCCATACCAACAACTGGTATATTAACAGCTTTGCATACCTCATGAACCATTCGAAGGGCCATCGGTTTTATAGCAGGGCCTGATAAACCTGCATATATATTATTAAAAATTGCACCTCTTTTGTGTATATCCACCGCCATGCCTTTGAAAGTATTTACAAGGGACAATGCATCTGCGCCAGCTTCACAACATTTATAAGCCATATCTACTATATCCTCAGCATTCGGAGAGAGCTTAACCATAAGCGGTTTTTTGCAAATTTTTTTAACCTCTTGAACAACGTCATAGGCAACCTTTGATTTTATTCCAAAGGCCATGCCACCGCATTTCACATTAGGGCATGATATGTTTAGTTCAATTATATCTACAGCCTCATTATTTAATCTTTCTATAGCTGCAATGTATTCTTCTATATTTCCGCCTCCGACATTTGCAATTATAGCAGTGTTATATTCCTGCATTAATGGAAGTTCGGTATTTATGAACTTTTCAACACCTGGATTTTGAAGTCCCACACTGTTTAGCATCCCACCTCGGGTCTCATAAACACGTATTCCATCATTTCCCTCTTTTTTATTAATTGTAAGTCCTTTAGAGGATATACCTCCAAGTCTTGATATATCAAAATACTGCCCATATTCCGCTCCGAAGCCAAAGGTTCCTGATGCAGATATAACAGGATTTTTTAGATTAACACCACATAATTTAACATTAGTCATTAAAAATCAAATCCTTCCCTAAAAAAACCGGACCATCCTTACAGGTTCTTTTATTTCCATCTGTGGTTTTACAAGTGCATACTAGACAAGCACCTATTCCACAGGCCATATGACTTTCCATGGACACATATACTGGAACTTTTGCATCATTACATTTACTTACGACTTTTTTCATCATAATTTCTGGTCCACAACATATAACTGTTTTATATTTTTGTGGATCAATTAAATCTGTCACGTATCCCTTGTGACCAATTTTACCACTTTCTGTGGATAAGTACATTTTGTTTACATTTTTTTCCACAGTATCCACAGAATAATCCACAGTTCTAAACCCTGAATATAAATCTATTTCACAATCTGTAAGTTTTTTAATCAGATAAATAAGTGGCGCTATGCCAATTCCACCTGATACTACAGCAATTTTCCCCTTTATTTTTTCTACGTCAAATCCATTTCCAAGAGGTCCCATAATCTGTACTTCGTCATTTTCTGATAATTTACTAAGAAGCTTTGTACCTTCACCTACTATTTGATATAAAAAACTTATTTTGTCGGTCGCTACATCATATACACTTATCGGCCTTGGTAATAGTGGTTCTTTACTATCTACCTTTAACATAAAAAATTGTCCTGGCCGTGCGTTAAACCTCCCCTTTATAGAAAGCATATATACTCCTTCACTTATTTCAACATTCTCATATGTTTTCTCTACTGAACATATCAACTAAACCCCTCCAGTATTCCAGAATCACGGATTATTTTAACTGTCTATCTTTGCGGATATTCTTATTTCATCTCTCATTTTTATTGCCTCTTCTCTAGCACATTCCTCAAAATGAATTTCGCCCTGCTCCTTTTTCTTGTAAGCTAGTAAAATACTTCTTGAGGCATTTACCACTCCACCATTCCCATTATTTAAATATATGGCCACATCCTTTGCTGCGCCACCCTGCGCTCCATAACCCGGTATAAGGAAAAACATATTTTTTAGGTTTTGCCTCATCTTTAATCCTTCATCTATGTGAGTGCAGCCAACAACTCCACCTATTGAGCTATATCCACATTGTCCTCTATATTCGCTTCCAATTTTTAATATTTTTTCACCTACTATATCGTAAACCTTTTTATTTTCTTTATTCTCTATATACTCTATATCCTCTGCCCCTTTATTAGATGTTCTTACTAGTGAAAACAATCCTTTTTCCTTATTTTTTACATAAGGAAGATATGGCTCTATGCTATCCATTCCCATATAAGGATTTACCGTTATAAAGTCACTTTCAAAATCTCCTTCAAAATGAGCTTTAGCATACATCTGCGCAGTTTTCGCAATATCTCCTCTTTTAATATCTGCTATTACTATTCCACCCTTACTTTTTATATAATTTAAAGTATCTCTGTATACTTTTAAACCTTTAAGTCCAAGAGCTTCATAATATGCTATTTGTACCTTATAACAAGCTGATACATCAAAAGTAGCATCAATTATTTGCTGATTAAATCTATATAGCGCATGGTCCTCAGATGCAAACTTATTTTTAAAATCCAGCGGTAAATATTCTAGCGCTGTGTCAAGTCCAACGCACACATTACCCTTCTTTTCTACACTTTCAAATAATCTATCGATAATCAAAGGTTACTCCTCCTCCACTTTTTTACATGCATGCTAATTATTCGCTTTTGAATTCAGGTGCTTTATAAATTATTTTCCCTGCCTTAATAGTACACATTACGCAGCCCGTTACAGCTTTTCCCTCAAAGGGAGAATTAATTCCTTTGGATAAGAACTTTGAAGTATCTATATTATATTTACTTTTTATATCTAAGAGCACTACATCTGCGTCAAATCCTATTTTAATCTCACCTTTATTTAATCCCATAATTTTAGATGGATTCTTAGACATAAGTTCAGAAAGTTTGTTTAGAGTAATATACCCTTCCCCTACTAGTTTAGTAAAACATATAGGAAATGATGTTTCAAGGCCAGATATACCCGGTGCCCCTTTTATTTTATCGGATGTACTATGTGGTGCATGATCTGTAGCTATAACATCCACAAAGCCGCTCTTTATAGCGTTAATTAAGAACATTACATCCTCAGTTTCTCTTATTGATGGATTTACTCTGTATCGAGTTTCCGAAGTATCTGTTAGGTGATGAGGCGTAACTTCGCAGGTTATCTTTGCTCCCTCTTCTTTGGCTTCTATAATGTATTTCATAGCCTCTTTTGTACTAACATGAGCCAAGTGAAGTTTACACCCTGTAAATTTTGAAAGAGTTATATCTCTCCAAGTCATCATGTTTTCAGCAAGCCTAGTATCAAATTCTACTAATTCCTCATTTTCAGCATGAGATATTATTGTTAAATTCATCTTCTTTGCTTTTTCCATTGCCAAGAGCATTATTTTGCTATTAGAAACACCCTTACCATCATCGGATATGAATTTCACTTTAGAGGTTAACTTATCTAAATGGTTTATAGATTCTCCTTTTAAGTCCTCTGTAATAGATGCACACTGATGAATGTCTAAAAGATTTATTTCTGCAGCTTTTTTTAACACCTTATCTATTGTCTCCATTGAGCTACATACAGGGTTTGTATTTGCCATAAGGTTTACTGCAGTATATCCGCCACGTGCCGCCGACTTACTACCTGATAATAAATCTTCTTTATACGTATATCCCGGTTCTCTAAAATGACTGTGAAGGTCTACGAAAGAAGGGGCTAAAACATACCCTTCTCCGTCTATTATCTCACAGTCCTTATCTACTCTTTTTCCTATTTCATATATTATTCCATCATTTATATAAACATCAGAAATAAAATCCTGTGATGAATCAACTATTCTTGCGTTTTTAATTAATAATTCCATAGTTTTACCATCCTCTCACATTTCCCTACATTACTTACTAGTTTGATTATTTATTTCATCACAGTACATACATCTGTACTCACCCTTTTTTCTATCTGAAAGATAAAAACTATGCATAATTTCTTGCTCTATAGATGAGATACATCTTGGATTATTGCATTTTATAACCTTATCAATTTTATCTGGTAAATTCAATTTGACTTTAGTTTCAATTTCTTCTCCAGATATTATGTTTATTGTTATGTTAGGGTCTATGAAACCTAACACTGTAAAATCTATATCAATCTCATTTTCTATTTTTATAATATCTTTTTTACCAAGTTTTGTACTAGGTGCATTCATAATAAGTGCTACTGTAAAGTCAGCCTTATCGAGACCTAAATAGTTGAATATTTTAAGGCCAACACCTGCTTTAATATGATCTATAACTATTCCTCTTTTTATACTATTTATTGTTACCATTATTTATCCACCCCCAAAAGCTTAGCAATAAGCGCCATTCTTACATACATACCATATTTTGCTTGTTTGAAATAACAGGCCCTTGGGTCATTATCAAGCTCTACAGCTATTTCATTAACTCTAGGAAGCGGATGAAGAATTATCATATCACTCTTAGCTTTTTTCATTTTCTCTTTATCTAGTATATAAATATCTTTAAGTCTTATATAATCTTCCTCATTAAAGAATCTTTCCTTTTG
>JANZQE010000006.1:0-11897 GCA_038040705.1 Clostridium sp.
AGGGATTTGAACCCTCGCACCAGTTTCCCAGTCTACACCCTTAGCAGGGGCGCCTCTTTAGCCACTTGAGTATTTCTCCATGGCATTATTTCTCTGTGTCTATAAAAAAAATGGCGGAGGAAGTGGGATTCGAACCCACGGAACGCTTTCACGTTCGTCGGTTTTCAAGACCGGTGCCTTAAACCAACTCGACCATCCCTCCGTATTTTCTAACGACAAGCTTTATTATATCAGCATGTTTATATCATGTCAATATATTTCTTTTGTTACATGGTTTTTTTTATATTAAATAATAAAAACCACCTAACAATTGTTAGATGGATTTTGGCGGAGAAAGAGGGATTTGAACCCTCGCACCAGTTTCCCAGTCTACACCCTTAGCAGGGGCGCCTCTTTAGCCACTTGAGTATTTCTCCATGGCATTATTTCTCTGTGTCTATAAAAAAATGGCGGAGGAAGTGGGATTCGAACCCACGGAACGCTTTCACATTCGTCGGTTTTCAAGACCGGTGCCTTAAACCAACTCGACCATCCCTCCGTATTTTCTAACAACAAAATTTATTATATCAGCATATATATTCTCTGTCAACATAATAAAACAAATAAACAACTTAATTTTAAATATTAAATTGTTTATTTGTTTATTTAGACAATTACACAATAGATATATTAATCTAATAATTTATTTTGTAATTAGTGTCTTTCCTCCCATGTATGGTACTAAAACCTCTGGAATAGTTATTGATCCATCTTCGTTTTGGTAATTTTCAAGTACTGCAGCTAAAGCTCTTCCTATAGCTACTCCTGATCCATTTAATGTATGAATATATTTAGGTTTATCCTTTTTATCTTCTTTGTACCTTATATTTGCACGTCGTGCTTGAAAATCCTCAAAATTACTACAACTTGATATTTCAACATATTTATTATAACTTGGCATCCAAACCTCAATATCATATTTCAATGATGCTGTAAATCCTAAGTCACCTTTGCATATTGCAATAACTCTATAAGGCAGATTAAGTCCTTGTAACACTGACTCTGCATCTGTAATTAATTTTTCAAGTTCTGCATAAGAATCCTCAGGTTTTGTGAATTTAAGAAGCTCTACTTTATTAAATTGATGCTGCCTTATAAGACCTCTAGTATCCCTTCCAGCTGATCCTGCTTCTGATCTGAAGCAAGCACTATAGGCAACATGCTTTATAGGTAAATCTTGACCATTTAATATCTCATCTCTATAAATATTTGTAACGGGTACTTCTGCTGTTGGTATTAAAAAATAGTCTGTATTAGCCACTTTAAACGCATCTTCTTCGAATTTGGGTAGTTGACCCGTGCCAATCATACTTTGCCTGTTAACCATATATGGAGGCAATATTTCGGTATATCCATTTTTGTCCACATGGCAATCTAAAAAATAACTTATTAATGCTCTTTCAAGTCTTGCTCCCTGTCCTTTATACACTGTGAATCTTGAGCCTGTAACCTTTCCGCCTCTTTCAAAATCTAAAATATCATTACTTACCCCTAACTCCCAATGAGCTTTAGTTTCGAACTTGAAATTTTCCGGCTGTCCCCATTTTCTTATTTCAACATTATCTTCCTCTTTGCTACCTACAGGTACATTTTTATTAGGTATATTAGGAATTCTTAACATAATATATTGAGTCTTTTCATCCAATTCAGAAATCTTTATATCAAAATTTTTAATTTCATCTGATAATTTTTTCATATCTTTCATGATTTCTTCTATATTTTCTCCACTTTTTTTAAGCTTTGGTATTAGCGCAGATTGGGTATTTCTTTTATTCTTTAATTCCTCAACCTCCATTAATATATCTCTTCTTTTTTTATCAAGAGATACAACCTCATCTATTACTGATAGATCAAAATTCTCTCCTCTATCTGCCAATAATTCTTTTACTTCCTCTGGATTATTTCTTATTCTTTTTAAATCTAACATAACTATTCCTCCCTTAATCTATATTTCTTTCTATATTTTTTGTACAAATAATATCAACTCTAGTATTAAGTATATTCTTACATACTACATCACCTATTTTTAAAGGTGGTCCTACATGTATTCTACTTAATGCTTTAGAACACTCAATCCACAATCCTTTATTAATAGGTTTGCTGCTTTTTACTGGCACTACATTAAATGCGTCCGAGCCTTTTATTCTAACTAAAGTTGTTAATATAGCTTCATTTTTAATAAAATTATAACCAGTTTCTTCTGTCAAATAACTCATCTCCTACATACTATCAAATTCTTTTATTCTATATAACACAATATTAGAGTTTTTCGAATCTTTAACTATTTCTGTGACTTTTTTGTTTGTTTCCCTTGCTAGAATAGAAACAATTTTGTTTAAACAAAGTGAACCCTGACAATTTCCAAACGCAGCACCTGTTCTTCGTTTAACTCCTTCGACTGTTCGTGCACCTAAAGGTCGCCTTATAGCGTCCACTATTTCCCCTTCAGTTACTTTCTCACACGCACATATTATTTTACCATAATTTTTATCTAATTTAATAATTTTTTTCCTTTCCTCATCACACAATTCTCTAAATTTATAGTACTCACGTCTGTTATCATTAAAATCTTTTTTATGTTTACATTTCATTTTACTAACTACACTCTCACAGACTATACTTGCTATAGCAGGTGTCATAGTAACATGCCCATAGTGTTTTCCTTTAATTTGAATAAGGCCGTTATCTATATCACTATCATCAATTACCATAGGCTCCTCAAAAAAAGGCCACTCTAAAAACATTTTAACATCCATGCTATTTACGTCACTTGTTATTTTAGAAACCCTGTCCAATACTTCATTATAATTAACGTTCTCTTTTGTACTAATAGCGGCTACTGTATCCCCCTCCATAGTTGGAAGTGTATAAATTCTCTGACCTTTAGAATCAAACATAAATAACGCATGAGAAAATCTTGATTTTTTATTGTTATCTAGTAGTAAATATTTTAACATTCTCTCATTATTGCTTGCATCTAACTTTTTTTCATTTACTATACTGTAATTTTCTGAAGAAGTTGTATTTATTACTATTTTGCAAGTTAGTGTGTTTTTATTAGTAATTACTCTAAATCCTTTTGTTATCTTTTTAATATCCATTACTTCTTCCTCTAGTTTAAATTTTACACCATTATCAAAAGCTACTTCTCCATAAGCAAGTGCTAAGTCGAAGGGACAGATCACACCGGTATTTTTAGAATATAGAGCTTTTTTTACATCTACATTTAAATTTGGTTCCATTTCGTATATGTATTCCGGTTCTAAAAGCTGTACATCCCTTGTTTTCCTAGATATTGCCCTATTGTATATTTTTTGAATCATATCAACTTCTTCATCTGTTTGGGCAATTATAAGTGAACCGCATCTTTTAAATGGAACATTAAACCTAGCGGTTATTGTATCCATCATTTTATTTCCCATACGTTCAAGCTTTGAAGTCAAAGTATCTTCACTTTCAACGCCATCATATATCATAGCAGTGTTTATTACCGCTACATCATCTGCTATATCGTAGTCTTTTTCAATAACAGCTATATTAAGATTGTATTTAGATATCTCATAAGCCACCGCGCAGCCTATTATACCTCCACCCAAAATAAGTACATCATAATCCATTGTAACCCTCCACTATAAGCTAAAACTATTTTACTTCTCCTTATTATTATATCCTTTTTTTTAACATAAGGCTAAATATCTTTAAAATTAAAAAAACTCACTAAAAAAAGAAGAATAATTTATTCTTCTTCTTACATATTTTTAGAAGGATTTAATCATCCTTGTTTAGTTTACTTCCTATTAGTATACTCAAAAACTAACCGTTTTAAACTTTCTTTATTTATAGGCTTATTTAAAACAAAGTCAACGTTATTCAATTCTTTATCTTCGAAAGATCCTACCCACCCTGTCATTAAACAAAAGTATGTGTCTTTGTTTACTTCTTTAACCTTTTGTGCAACTTGTAATCCATTAATAGTTGGCATAGTAAAATCACATACTATTATATCATATTTTCTTCTTCTTAACTCTGAATCTAAATCTACGCATCCACATGTCTTTATTTTACATTTAGTGATTGATTTTATCATACTAGAAACAACATTCCTTATCTGCTCCTGGTCATCAATAACAAGAACATTTCCTTCAAAGTCAATATCAATATCTGATACTAAATTTTCACTTTTAATTTTATGTTCACACATAGGTAATTTAATAATGAAAGAGGTACCTACATTTTCTTTGCTTTCTATCTTTATAGCCCCTTTGTGTGAAGATATTATATTATAAGAAATACTTAATCCAAGCCCTGAACCATTATTACCTTTGGTAGTAAAAAAAGGCTCAATTATTCTTTTTTGAATTTCTTTATTCATCCCCATCCCATTATCTTTTATTTCAATAATAACACTATTTGATTCATTTTTTGTAATAGCTTCTATTGTCCCGCCTTTTGGCATAGCATCTATAGCATTGGTTATTATGTTTATAAATACCTCTCTTATCTCTGTTATATTTCCCTTAATCGACGCATTTGATTTTAATGATTTAATTATATTTATTTTTATGCCCTTAAAAATACTTTCAGTAAGCCACTTACTCCTGGTTAAGTCAATTGCATCTGAAATTGCGCTATCTATATTAAAAGTTTCAAAATCATTATTATCATTATGTTTTTTGGTTAGTCTTCTAACCCTCTTTGTTATGTTCATTCCGTCAAAAGCGCAAAGTTCAATAACACTAAGTAATTTCAAACTTTGTTTATCTATAATTTTATCCTTTAGAAGTTCTACAAATCCTAAAATTGGTGTAAGTATGTTATTAATATCATGAGTTATACCCGCCGCCATTTCACCCATGGCTCTTAGTTTTTCATTTTGTATAAGCCTACTTTGCATAACAGAAAATTTCTTTTGGTCTTGAATTAAATAAAACGCTGTTTTGCATATTGATTTTATTTGTTCTATGTTGTTTTTAGATATTTCTATACTATTTGCATATTTACCTATCCATATTACCCCTTTAGCTGTATCATAATACTCTACAGCAATAGCCATATAACTTACTACCCCTAGTAATTTAAATTTCTCAACTATTTTTGAGTCATTTATTTCACTTAAATTTAATAATATATCTGAACTACTTCTTCCTGCAATTCCATTGAACTTATTAATATACCGAATTATTTCTATATCATTCATTAAGTAGTACTGATGTTCTTTTGTAATACCATAATAATTATCCATAACTATAACACTTTCTTGTTCTTTAAGTGAATCGTGTAAAATGCAAAAATCTACATCACACACATCCTTAATTTTACTCATTATAATTTTTTTAAACTCATTCTCATCTGTACTTTTAGGTATATTAGAAAATGTATCATTAAATAAAACTAAATTTTTATTCTGGTGTTTTAATTGTGAATTTGACCTTATCATCCATATTGCTTTTTCTATTTCATTTTTATTTAAAAATTCCATCTCTTTATTTCTATCTATAATAATTAATAAATCAAACAAATCACTAAGTGTACATACTGTATCAAAATTATATATGTTATTTTCAATATATACCAAGTTTGAAACCTTACGTTTCGAACATTCTATTATTCTTTCAATACATTTAATTACAGTTTGTAATTTACAATCTAATTTAGTTACGTTTTTAAAATCCCATATTATCCTTAGTTTTTCTTTATCAGCGGATATAATATCAATAATAATATCTAAAAACTCTTTACAATTATAATCAAAGTCATTAATGTTATACATTATTATTTTAAATCTACCTTCACAAACATTATCTTTTATAAGATCTTCATCACTACTAAAGTTGTTTTCGATATCTTTATAAAATATATCATCTGAAAATAATATGATTTTTTCCTTGTTTAAAAGAGCATCAGAAATGTAATCTTTTATTGTTTTAGGTAAATTATTAATATTTAAAACATCCGTGCCTATACATAATGAGTTTTTACAGTCTATATGTAAATTATTATTTATATATTCCATAATAAGCTCCTTAATTTTATAACATATTCCAAATACTCTCACATACATAAACTTATTCGACATTTTATTATAAATTCCTTTTTTTATACAATGTTTTTTTAGTTTTATACACCCCCTAGTTAAATGCATGTAATTCTACCATAAAAAAAAGACATATAATTATATATGCCCTAAGGTAACATTTTATGATAATACAATACAATTTTACTCATTTATTTTGTCTAGTATTTCACCTAATTGTTTTATATATGTCCCATACTCAGTCCAATTACCACTCTTTTGGGCTTCTATTGCCTTGTTGTATACGTCTTTAGCACTTTTTATAGTTTCTAGTGTTTTTTCGTCTACAACTAAATCGTCTTTATCTTCTACTGTATTATTTTTATCATTATCATTAAATAACTGAGCTAATGCCGACTCTATATTATCCTCTAATACTATTTTATTACCATAAGATACTACAACTTTTTTCATTTCTGGTATGCTTTTTTCGCCTTTGGCTCTCAAATACATTGGTTCTACATAAAGCAGTGAGTTTTTAATTGGAATAATTAAAGTTTCCCCGAATAAAACTTCTGAACCTTGTGTATTCCAAAGCGATAGTTCTTTTGATATTACAGTATCTTGATTCATCTTTTGTTTAAACAGTACCGGGCTATAAACTGTTCCCTTTGATGGAAATTTATATAAAACCATTTTCCCATAATTATCGCTATCCATTCTTGCTGCAAGTAAAGAAACCATGTTATCACGGCCTTTAGTGTTAAAATATTCAATTAAAACCATTTCTTCTTTGCTCTCATTCGGCAGTTTCATTATGGCGTAATAAGCTTCATTTATTGCTGCCTTGCCCTCAACTTTTTCTTGTTTAGTTGCTATAGACCATGCATCATCTCCACTATAAAACACTCCTGGATCTGTGGTGTGATATCTGCCAAGCACAATACATTGCACGTTGTATATGCCTTCTGGATATCTAAAATGTTCTACAAGTCCACTTGGTATTGATTCTGAATCTTTAAATAGTCCCGGAAATATCTTTGAGTAATTGTTTGCTATAGGATCACTTTTATCAACTATATAAAAGTTAGGTTTTCCATCCACAGCATCAATAACAACCTTAACTGAATTTCTAATATAATTTACTCCATTTTTGGGCTCTGAAAATGGATATCTATTAGAAGTTGTATAAGCATCTATAATCCAATATAACTTTCCTTCGTTTATTACAATGTAAGGGTCAGTATCATATGTTAAAAATGGAGCAATTTTATTTACCCTCTTTACTATATTTCTATGAATTAATATCTTACTATTAGAAGTTATATCGTTGGATAATAAAAACTTAGAACTTTGTTTATTTATTGCAAATAATATTCTATTTGCAAAGCTCATTTCTATACCAGCTTCTCCCTCGTAGTTATTCATTTGATTTTCCCCGCCCTTGGGGTAATCCAGTTCTCCAATTTTTGTATTAACTATACTGTAATCATTTGTACCCTCACCAAAATATATTCTAGGATTATCTAATTTTATATCTGTTTTATTCTCAAGAGGTATATTATTAATTACGAAATCTGGTTGTCCTTCACTTGTTACAGAATTCACTTTACTCATAACAACTCCATATCCATGTGTATAAACTAAATGTCTATTTTGCCAAGTATTCGACTTATCTTTTAATGACCCTAAATTAATTTCTCTAGGTGCAATAAATACCTGAGTGTACTTCCCATTAATATTATATCTATCCACATCTATGTTATTAAATCCATAATAAAATCTCATATATTGAAATTGATTATAAAATTCTAATGCTGGCTTATACGAGTTAATTTTTATATTATCAATAGTATCTTTATTTGATTTAATGTCCTCTTTATTAAGATCATTTTTTATTTCAAATGGAACTTCTTCTATACCATCAATGTTAAATGCTTTTCTAGTGAAATCTATATTATACTGAATATAAGGTTTTTCTAATGTTTTTTCGTTTGGCTGAACTGAAAACTTTTGAACTCCACTTGATGTTATATTTTCCCCGAGCATTAAGGCAACAATCACAATTATAGATATAATAATAGGCTTTACTTTATATTTCAAGATACTTATAAATGTAATTATAGATGCAATAAACGCAGCTACTGCTATTACCTTATAAAATCTTAAAGTTACGTGTACGTCTGTATAAC
This sequence comes from Clostridium sp., assembly GCA_038040705.1. Classification (GTDB taxonomy): domain Bacteria; phylum Bacillota; class Clostridia; order Clostridiales; family Clostridiaceae; genus Clostridium_AD. The sequence continues at coordinate 8,245 of JANZQE010000006.1, forward strand.
TTGCCCCAAGCGCTATTCCTCTTGGTGAATATACTAATTCCCAAGCTTTTAAAAAGTATTGCACAGCTAATAATATTAATATTAAAGAGGAAACGATAGCAAGCTGTTTTCCTGAAAATTTAGTAATTGCACTCTTAAAATTCTTAAATTCCGAAAATTTATGTTGTTTGTTTACATGTAATATTCGATCCTTTGTTGTTAGTACAAGATAAGTTGCTACTGTAATTACTACTGTGAACACTAGTACTTTTATTAATGTTCCATATAATGATTGCATTAATGGAAGCTTAAATATATAAAATGAAACATCCTTTTTAAATAGTGGATCTAATATGTTAAAATTTGTAGAATTTATAAACTGAAGTATTGTATACCAGTATTTAGATGCAAAGCTAAAAGAAATTGCAAAAGAAATTATTACATTTATTAAAACGCTAAGTACATGTTCTAATTTTTCTCGCTTTTTATTTACTTCAACAACCTTTTTCCACCTTGCAATGCTACCTTTAAGAGTTTTATAATATGTCCATATCCCAACATAACTCACTATGAATACTGGTACCATTAACTTTAAAATTGATGTTAGCTTAGTAAAGTATACTGATAAATATCCCACTTCCTTAAACCATTGTATATTTATTGCTAGATTAACTATATTACCGAAAAAATATATGAGCACTACTACTATTCCTAAAATAATTGCTATTATTTTTTCTTTTTTAATAAAAGTCACCTCTTATCTAGTTTTAGTAGTTTACCTAAATTTGAATACTTCGTTTCGATTGCACCAACCGGGCATAACTCTTGACAACAAAAACATCTTATACATTCATGCATATTCCATTTAGGATTTAATATGCCTCCTTGTCTTATCATTTCAATTACCACTGGTTTTTCTGGACACACTTCGGCGCACCTACCACACCCTATACATTTATCTTTAATAAGCGTTGGATTTGGGGCTATCATTCCCCTTAAAAAATTAGTTACTTTCGAATTTACAAAGTAAAAATTACCTCCTTTTCTACAAAGCACAAAATCTTTTGCTTTCATAAATTCTAAATCTTCACCAAGTATATTTATGTCCTTTGGAAGTACATCACCCCATTTATTATCATATGCTTCTTTCAAAACAGGTGTATCTAAAGGATTATCATAACCTATAAGCCTAACTGCTGTAGAATCTACCGCAGTTAAACTTCTACCCATAATTATAGTATCCATCTTATGTGGATTGCCACTTCTAGGACCATTACCTTCCATAGCAATTATGCCGTCTAATATAGCAAAATTAGTTCCAACCGCAGTATTCAAATCTAAAAGCATTTTGCAAAAATTATTTGCGTCAGGCATTCTTGTATGCCAAGTTGCTTTTTGCGTTCCAGGTATACAACCAAATTGATTTTTTACAGCACCTGTGTAATACGCCATAGCATGTGTTTTTAGTTTTGGTAAGGATATTACAACGTCTGCCTCATATGCAGCTTTAACAATGTCCCAAGATTTACACAATATAGAATTATCCAATTTTATATGTACTGATTCTTTAAAATCTTCAAATTTAACTCCGTATTTATCAGCAACTTCCATAAGGCCTGATTTTTCTGCTGCTTTTCTTGAATCTCCAAAACCTGGTGAATCTCCAAAGCTAATGTTACTGGAATATTCCATTACAATTCTAATTACTGCTTCAAATACAGCATAATGAGTCACTACTGGAGATCCTTTTCCCTCAACACTTAGCATATTAGGTTTTAGGAGCACTTTACTTTCCTTTGGTATTAACTTTTTTAAAAAACCATCACCACCTAATAATTCAAAACCTTCCCTTAATTTCTTCTCTATTAAATCAACATCATACTCAATGCATTTTAAAAGTGCTACATTTTCCATAATTCCACTCCTTAGGTTAGTCACTATAATATTATAGTGACTTAATCAGAAACCAAATAATTCTTATCTTTTAGTTCTTTTATAATATTTCCCATTATTTTCTCGTTATCAGCTCTTATAGTGTGTAAATGGATACCTTTAGTTAAAGAAGATAAAGGCTTTGCATTAACTTCTTTAAACTTCTTAATAAAATTTTCTATATCCATAGGTGTCTTTATCATAATCATTGCTCTTAGTTCGCCGTATAAAGCATGTTCTACTGTTACATCCTCTACTACTCCACCATGTTTTACAATGCAATATAGCTCATCATATATGTCCTCTCTTGTATGCGTGACTGCTATTACTCTCCGTGCAAAATTACTTTCGTCATTTGGTCTTATTAAGTACCCTTCGGAGGTTGAAATTATACTTACGCCCTCCGCCCTTATAATTGCAATATCTTTTACTATAACTTGTCTTGTAACATTTAATTCATCAGCTAAAAATTGACCTTTATATGTAATATTGTTTTTACTTAGTAATTTTTTAATATATTCTCTTCTTTCCTTTGAATTCATTTTATCCCCCCATAATTTATTTTTAACTATATTCTATCACTTATAATATATTATTAGGAATGTTTTATTATATATTCTTAATGTTATTGCAAAATATTACATTTTGCAATCTATAAATAAAAAAAGAAGCTATTTACTAGCTTCTTAATTTCTATCATCACATTCTTTTAATAAGTCTAATTCTATGTCCTGAACTATGTTGTTATTATGATGATTTTTAACTAAAAATAAAAATCTATCATCGTAACCATATTTTTTTAATAAGTTATATCCTATATCCCCATGATTATAATATATATTAACATTTTTATTCTTCTTATACTCTCTAATTTTTCCATGTGTTATTCTATTCATTATAACCATTATTGATTTGTCTATGGGGTTCATACTATTATATATTTTACCTATATCATGTAACAGTGCAACTTTTATCAAAGTTTTCGATTCCAAATCTCTACTATCTGAAGCTGTTTTTACATCTCTAGCTACATTAATACAGTGTTTTTGCTCATAAGTAGGTAATTGATGAAATAATTGCAATTCATAAGTTTCTAAGTGTATTTTTAAAAAATCTATATCCTCATCATTGATCCTAGAAACAATTGACAGATAAAATTGCTTTACTCTATATAGTGACATCATCAAACCCCTTTCATTTTTAATATATAATATTTAAATAAAATAAAAAAACAGCCCATATAGGACTGTTTTTATGGTGGAGACAACAGGAATCGAACCTGCGACCCCCTGCGTGCAAGGCAGGTGCTCTCCCAACTGAGCTATATCCCCGTATGGTGGACCTTCAGGGATTCGAACCCCGGACCGACCGGTTATGAGCCGGTAGCTCTAACCAACTGAGCTAAAGATCCATACAAAATTACCTGGCGACAACCTACTCTCCCACAAGGTCACCCTTGCAGTACCATTGGCGCATTGAAGCTTAACCTACCTGTTCGGTATGGGAAGGGGTGTTACCTTCATGCCATAATCACCAGATTTATGAGATATTACAATAAAAGTATACCAACCTATAGTTAACTTGTCAATATACTTTATAATATATTCTCTCAAAATTGCACAGTGAAATAAATTTTTCGCATTTTCATATTAAGGTCAAGCCCTCGACTTATTAGTATTAGTCAGCTGAACATGTTACCATGCTTACACCTCTAACCTATCAACCTGGTGTTCTTCCAGGAG
>JANZQE010000007.1:0-6137 GCA_038040705.1 Clostridium sp.
ATGGAACGCCATTTATAGAGATTGCACCCATTTCAAAGTTTGTAACATCTGCACTAATTTTATAAACACCATTTTTCCCTGGTAGTAAGGTATAGGAAATGTTTTTGTTTTCTCCTACATTTGAAATTGTAGCTCCTGGTGCAGTTATGTTATTAGATTTATTTGTATCCATAGATGTAGATATTTGTAGTGCATAATTTTCATAAAATTTACTACTGAAATCTTTGTTTTCTGATATGTTTATTTCAATTTCTAAATTACCTTGGCTCGAAGCAAGATCGTAAGCCGATGTAATATTACCATCTAATTTATATATGATGCTAATATCCCATGGAATTTCAGCACTTGCCATAGTTCCTTCATAATAGAATTTACCTTTAGAAATATTAGAGGTTACCACTCCATTCTCATTTTTTAAAATATCTGAAGTGCTTAAATTTCTTAAGGATTTATAATTGCCATAGTCAACAAGGGATCCTCCTGTAAAAGTCGGATAAGAATTTACAACATAAACAGTGTTTGATTTGCCATTTTCATCTAACATAACATAAACTATTTCTTCTTTAATATTATCTTCTTGTTTTGCAAATACAGTTAAGGAAGAACTAAACATCATAACAGATGTAAGTATTAGCGATAAAATTTTTTTTGTTTTTTTATTCATTATTAATCTCCTTTATAAAAATCTATATTTAGTGTAGTTTTTGATATAATTTTATCAAGAAATATCAGTATTGAAGGTAAGAATAACAGCACCATGAGTGATGATAAAAGGGTGCCACGGCCGATAAGAATTCCTAGCTGACCAGTTACCCCGTTTGTTGATATGGCTCCCATAATAAATCCAGCCATCATAAGTATTGAGGCTGATGTAAGTATGGAGCCTGCGGTATCAGATACTGTTTGTATTGCGGCATCTTTTTTTAGTAATTGTTTTCTGTTTTCAATATATCTATTTGCAAATAAAATAGCATAATCAACAGTTGACCCTAGCTGCACCGAGCTTATTATCATAAAGCCAAGGTAGGCCATCTTGTCACCTGCGAAATAGGGAAACGCTAAGTTAATCCAGATAGATGATTCAATAGTAAGAAGCAGTATAAGTGGTAGCGACAAAGAGCGAAAACTTATCATAAGTACAAGTGCAATACCTATAATAGCAACTATTGTTACAAGCTTATTGTCATATATTACAGTATTTTTCATGTCATATACATTTACGCTACCCCCCGTTAGATAATATTTATCCCCATAGTATTTTTCACTAAGGGTCCTAATTTCTTCAACTGCAGTAAAGGCGGCTATGCTTTCTTGAGCAGTTGAAACGGAAAGGATCATTCTACTGTAATTGTTGGATACCAAGTTAGAGAGCTTATCATTTGGTACAAAAGCTTGTGGAATTTGAACACTTATGTTTCCAACATACGAGACAATGGAGGTTACATATGGTAAATCATATAGTTCATCATATATAGCTTTTTGCAGTGCAACATCGCCACTGGGAACTAAAAGTACCATATTGTTAGCTTTACCAAATAATTCATCAGTTTTTGATATATTCGTAGATGATGCGCTACCCATAACAGAGGCTCCATACATAAAATCATTTTTATTTTGAGCCATGAAAGATGGAATGATTATAATGCCAACGAGTATTATTACAGGGAGTCCAAGTTTTACAGCAAATCTGCCGAACTTATCAAATGATGGCAAAAACGATCTGTGTTTTGTTTTATCAATTAATTTATAGGTATATACTGTTAAAACTGGAAGTAACAACATTACTGATAATAAACTAAAGATAATTCCTTTAGAAAGAACAATACCTAAATCAGGTCCTATTTTAAACCTCATAATAATTAAGGCACCAAAACCAAGTATTGTGGTAACTCCACTTGAAAGTATTGATGAAAAAGATTTTTTCATAGCTAAGACCATAGCTTCTTTTACATTTTCGCCTTTTTCTCTGAACTCTGCAAAGCGATGCAATAAAAATATGGAGTAATCCATAGATACTGCAAGTTGTAGTATTGATGATGTGGTTTTTGTGATAGATGAAATTTCACCTAAAAATGCATTTGTACCGTTGTTTATTATAATAGATACAAAAATAGCAATTATAAATAGTACTGGTTCAAACCACGAGCTTGTTGTGAATAGCAGTATTAGTAATATGATGGGAATAAGAAAATATAACATTTTTCCTGATTCAGCTCCGCTTGAGTTTTTAGCTGCAACAGAGTCTACTATATCCCCTGAGATTTCACCTTTAACACCAATGATATTTTGAACATCAGAAACTGCTTGTGTTGATTTATCATCGTCTATTAATACAGTAAAAATTGCATTCTTATCTTTATACCAGCTTGTTAGTGTTTTTTCATCGATAGATTGAAGTGGCTGATAGATATTTGTTGTATCATCGAGCCAAGTTACCTCAATAACTCCATCCACAGAAGATATTTTATTTTTATATTCTAGTGCCTCAGGGACACTAACATCAGATACAAGTACCCTTGCATTAGGTGGTGATTTTGTAAATTCTTTATTCATAACCTTAAGTGAAATAGTTGACCTTGAGTCTTCTGGAAGATAATCCATTAAATCATAATTTACACTTACAAGTTTTGATAACATAGCACTAAGAATAATTACTATGATAAATATTATAAGCACCAACTTTTTATGGTTTATTACTTTTTCCGCTACTTTATTCATAAAAATCCCCCTTATCTTTTAACAATAATATAATTGTAGTTCATAATTATTAGTATAAAAGGTATAAAAAATTAAGAATTATTAAGAAGGGAATTCTTAAGAAGGGAATTCTTAATAATTCTTAATTTTCTAGTCACTAATACCTTAATTAAGTTATGGTATACTAATTTTATAAAAGGTAACATACGTATGAAATTAATATAAGGTATTAATTAATTAGGAGGGGATATGGTGCAAAGTATTTTAATTGCAGATGATGACATTGAAATAGCTGAACTTATTTATGATAGTCTTATTGATGAAGGGTTCCAGGCTAAAATAGTAAATGATGGAAAGATGGCTTTTGATGAAATTATGAAAAATCAAAGCTATGACCTTGTGATTCTCGATATTATGATGCCAAACATGGATGGCTTAGAATTATGTAAAAAAATTAGACATTTGGTAAGTTGTCCTATTATTTTCGTATCTGCTAAAAATCGTACATTAGATACTATGATAGGACTTGAAATGGGGGCAGATGATTACATTAGAAAACCATTTGTTGTTGAGGAACTGATTTCTAGAATAAGAGCACACCTGAGACGTGAAAAAAGAGTTAAAGAGATATCTGATGAGAAAATATTGCTTGGAGATATTGTAATATATAAAGATCGTTATGAGGTTACAAAGGCAGGAGAGATAGTACCACTTACAACGAGGGAATTTCAATTGTTCCTATATTTAGTTCAAAACGTAGGCAATGTTTTGAGTAAAACACAGATCTTTGATGCGGTTTGGGGAGAAAACTATGGAGATGTCAGCACGGTTACTGTGAACATAAAAAATATAAGAACAAAAATTGACCCAGGTAATAGGTATATAAAAACTGTATGGGGTGTTGGATATAAGATTGTCTTAACGGAGGATTAATATGGGCATTAAATATAAATTTCCACTGGTAATTATTTTAATTTTTGTTTTAAATGTGACTCTTTTATTGGGGTTTTATAAATTGTATCTATATCCAAGCATGACTGTGTCTATAAAAAACACTTTGCAAAATCGTTTTGAAGCAAACATAGAAAAATATGTAAGTTCACCTTATGAAGCAAAGGCATTAACCGATACTATAAAAGAAAATGTTTATAGTAGTAACTTTAGAAATTTATTATCTGCTAATATAATAGAAAAAATTTTAATTTTTGAAATTTGTTTGTTGTTTATTTTATTATTGGGGGCAAGTATATTTGTATATTGTTATTATGTAAAACCAATAGAAGACTTGATACAAAACATGGATGACTACGGTCGTGGAATTGAACCTATAATTGGAAGGAAACGAAATTATGAAGCAATGCGAAAGGATGAAATAGGGAAACTCCAAAATAAATTCGTGACGTTAACAAGGTCTGTAGAAATAGAAAAGCAAAATCAAAATCGTATTATAGCATCTATTTCTCATGATTTTAAGACGCCATTAACTTCAATTATGGGGTATGTAGAGAGGCTTATTAAAAGGGATTTCCCAAAGAATATTGAGCATAAATATCTACAGACTATTTACGCTAAATCCCAAAATATAAATGAGCTTATAAATGAGTTTGATGAATATATCAGTTACAATTTTGAAGCATCTATTTCTCCTAAGAAATATTCTGTTTCTTATATTTGCGATTTTATAAAGTCAGAATACGCAGATGAGCTTTTGAATATTGGGGTTGAGTTTTCAGTTATAAACTACTGCATAAATGAGGAGTTGTTACTTGATTTACTAAAGATCAATAGAGTAATTGGTAATCTTATTAATAATTCAGTTAAACACATGATGGAGAGCCCAGCAATATTACTTACAGTAGAGGCAAAGGAAAATGGGGTACTATTTACATTTGTAGACAATGGGTGTGGAGTAAATGAGAGTGAGCTGCCGTTTATTTTTGACCCCTTATATACCTCTGATGAATCACGAAAAGTTGCGGGGCTTGGCCTTTCTATATGTAGAAATATCATAACCTCACATAAGGGTACAATTTTAGCTAAGAATAACGACAATGGTGGACTTGAAATTTGCATCTTAATGCCTAATAAATTATAGATTATTTAATCGTTAAATGTTATATTATTATTTTAAATATAATAGAGTGAAGTTACATTTAAATTTCGTAGAAAGTGATTTAGAATACAAAACATTAATCACAACAACAGGCAAAATCCAGTTCACAGTGCCTCTTGAGTTTAATGGTAAAATTTCTACTAGTGCCACAGATAATGCTGAAAATCTACCAATTTTGATGTTGATGTAGCTGTAATGGATAGCAAAGCATAAAACGTTGGCTGTAGGTACTTTTACATTTAATTATAGGGGGACTCTAATTAATAATAAATATCCGTTTTTATACAATTAATTAAGGCAGGATAATCCTGCCTTAGAATTATTTTTTATAAGTACCTTTACTTTCTAATGAACGTGCTTTTACTAGTTCTTTTTCTTCTAGTGTAGCATCACTAGGGCCACTAATCATATTAGGCATGTTATACATATTTATCATATCAATGTTTGAAACATTACCTTTAGTAAGGTCATATTTATTTGATTTTTTTGTTTCTTCTAAATTATTTTTATTCATATTTTCTCCCTTCAAATTTATAAATTACACTGCGTTTATCCAGTGCACTATATAGTTTACCCATTTAGTTATAAAGTATAAATTACAAATATAAGATTATAGTTGTCGGTTTATTATAGCAAGTGAGTCCAGCATATCCTCACTACTCACTATGAACCCAGGGTAGAAAAAATTTACAGTCATTCTTACAGAACAATGCTATATGGTGGTTTATGTCAAAGGATAATAAGAATAGGATTTAACGGTTAGTCCTCTGCTATGAATAGCGGGGGCTTATTTTTTTATAAAGACATATTCCACAGAACCTATATATAATCGGAACTGTAAATATGGATGAAACAACCTTTCCTTTTAGTAAAAAAGTATTAGATAGAGCTAATACTATAGAATTCAATAAGGTAGATTTATCATGATAATCCTAATATAAGAAACAAAGTAACACCTACAGGTAGCAACGTAATGGTCTAGGAAAAGTGATTATGAAAGAAGTGGATTCATATTTAAACAAAAATACTGATGAAAATGCTTATGTGACTTTAATTGCAAATAGGCCTGCAGACAGACTATACTATCAATTTGATTTTGATTATGTAGATCCGAAGTCCTGTGGCATGAAAAGAAAGCAGATAAAAAAACATGACGATTTTGCACATGAATAAGATTAACATTATTATTAGTATCTAGCAGACATCTTTTAGGTCGTAACTTTCTATATTTCGAAAATACAAAGAGAGAAATTTATGTTTATAGAAACTAATCCAAGAGAAAAGATTTATAAAGATTTATAAAGATTTAATAGATAACAATAACCAC
>JANZQE010000008.1:0-3660 GCA_038040705.1 Clostridium sp.
TTATCCAGCTTGCGTTTAATCTCTCCTGGACAACCATATTTTTCTATTATAAAATGCCAAAAGTTGCATTATTAGACATACTATTAATACTATTCTTCTCATTTAAAACATATACATCTTTTTTAAAAGTTAACACGACTGCAGCTTATCTTTTGATACCTTATCTGGCATGGCTTCTACTTGCTTTTTCTTTGAATTTATACATTGTACTTTATAATTAATTACCATAGGTATATATGACTTAATATTTTCGCATTGTATCTTCCATCACTTTTTCGGAATTCTTTTCTAACGGCTTTATCTTTTGTGGGAATACCAGAAAATCTATTAAAGTAGTTTCTTCGTCTTTTCTTATCACCATGATTCTTTTTAGCATATAGTTGCAAGGGTGCTGAATCTTTGTATTGCTCATAATCAATGGCTCCGAAACTAATTTTATACTTATCGTTGGATTTCATATCCATAATTATCGCAGTATATTTTTTCCCTTTGGTAGTTGGATGGATTATCTCAATCAATCTTTCATTCATCTCTACACCGTATCGTTTTCTTTTCCCTCCTTTGAATTTTCGTACTCTCTTTGTCCGTCTCTTTTCAACCCGTGCCCTTTTTATTTCCTTTCTTGTTAATTCATTAAATGTTTTCGGCGTTCTTTTAGTTATTCTCCGCGTCGGCCTGTATACATCACTTTTATATTTATAACCTATTTCACCACGTTGATTTCGCCAATTCTCTTCAAACCAACGACTTAACCCATGTTTCCTTGTTTTTCTTCCTTTATATGGAGATTTGTTACCATGTTTTTTCTTAAAAGCTATTTTATATTCCTTAACAACGATACCGCTTCTATATGCGCTATGTTTTGGTATTTTTTTGTATATTTTATTCTTAATCCTTTTGTACAATTTCAAGTCTGTTGGCAATGATTTCATATATATAAATATGAGATTATTATGATGATTTATTAGAGAAATTTGTATACAACTTTTGATTAATCGCAAAGTTAACATTGCCACCATTATTATCATAACTTACCATATAATTTTGTTTTGTATTGTTTCCAAATCCAAGATTCCTCGTGCCACAACTTCCCGAAGATAGTTGTACGGAATATGGTTTTTTATGTAAATCTTTCAATACCCAAACACCATAACCAGTTGTACTACCAGTTTCTTGATTTCGTCTTAAATCAGAACTGAATTTCCCACTAGCTGTGCCATTCCCTGATGGAAATATACATGCGGCATTTGTCGCCATCGATGGCAAGATACCAGCATTAGCACCAGTGGAACCTGTGAGCCCTTGATGGGTATATAAATCTTTTAATCCACCCCATCGTAATTCCCCCTGATTCTGCCAACCCATTAATGACAATGGTGCTAAACCACTACCAAGTAATTTTTGAAAAAAAGCCCCTAATTCCCCTTGACTTAAAAAAGCAATTCCGCCACCCCATGGTAAAATGCCAGACTCTGTTCGTTTTCCTGGTTTTTTCCCAGCAAAAATATTTAAATTAATAATCCATAAATGGGTATTAAAGTTTGGATTTTTTTTTAACCAAGAGCTGGGCACTTTAAATGTCCTATCCAAGGGTAGCGGCGGCGGTGGTGGAAAGTTAATGCCTCCTGGAATTGTCTTTCTCTCTAGTAGATGAGCTGTGCTATTGCAATATTTCCCCTGCTCAAAGTAGGGAAGAGCTGTCGGGGGATTTGCGACGTACCCGGTATCGCCCATCCACTGCAAAGCTTCTGCTGATACAGGCATGTAGTAATGCGGAGCACTCCCGCTACCCACCCCCGTATACAATTCCGCGTGTGCTAATGTCTCTACATTAGCAGCAGTAACTCCACCGGTCGTATTCACTCCATAAGTAGTATTTTGTCCAATAGGACAAGCCCCCGTTATCCCAACGCATGTTATACATGGGAATTTTGATAATTCGTTTATATATTTACTACCTGAAAATACAGCAGGATATTCAACCAACCCAGCTTGTCCAATGTTAGCCGCATATCCCGTTCCTCCTCCGCTCATATAAAACAAATCGCCTGTGGAACCTCTCATATGATATCCGCCCACTTTCAAATCTAAACCCCGTGGTCCATTCTTTCTTCCTCTCCACGTTGTTCCATTTACGGCACCCAAATATGAACCATTATTGAACTGCGAACTTACCAAATATTCAGTGGCGGGAAGTTGCTCAGGTGGGTAAATACCTCCAAAAAATGTTTTTACAATAACTCTAAAAATCTTTTTGTCAGGGTCTATACAACATACATTATCAACCATTCCTGCACCTGAAAACCATTGAAACGCCCATGATACTGTCAACAAATATTTTTTTAAATGTGTTGCTACATCAGTTAGTATGGATTCTTTTGATTTATGGGAACTTGTTGGACCCCCACCAGCAGCGATTATTTGATTAATAATTTCAAGGAAACTAATATTATACTCGGTATCCACAGGTATAACACCCCAAGCATTTATAAAATTTTCAAAAGAAAAATTCTGTAGTTGCGATATATTACTATGGATATCAAGTATAGAACATGCTCCCGATATTGCTAAATCGCCTCGTTTTGGAAGCCTAATCTCATTACCGCAACAATCTACAGTTCCCGAGTATTTACAAGGCAATGCTTGTCCAGTTACACCCCCAATATAACCTGAACAACCATTTAAATCATAATGTGTCCCTGTAGGATCAAAAATTTGTCCTTGAACAATCGCATATGAACTACTTTTTGTATGATCAAGATATTTTAATGGACCCTGTCCAGGTTCTAACTGTTCGGGGCAAAAATCTGTTCCAAATAAAGAATTATCAGGATCAATTACTGTTTTACTTAAAGGATAAAAAGCGCTATTTCCAGACGGATCGCCGTTTGGAATTGTAGGTGTTTTCCACAACCAGTCTTCTCTTGGTTCATAACCAAAAACATTATTCCATGGTGGAGACCCATATAGATTTGCAACAAGACCACTTTCCCAGCTTTCCATTACTCTGAATCCGCTCAAAGGATTACAACCTAATGTACTATTTATACCTGACGCTTTAAAAGCATTGAATATACTGTCATTACCGAGGGTTAATTTAACAGGACTCGTGTCCAAATAATTCGTTTTTGGACAGTTATATAATCCTCGTTGTAAATTTTGTCCTATTCCGCCATCCCTTTCTAAATTTGGCTGGTGGTTGCATTTTTTAGTATATGCTCCATCTGCACATAATGAATATCCGCGTTGAATTAAATTTTTCGTATTAAAACTTCTCGTATTTCTAAGAAGCCCGTTACTATAGAATCCAACTTTACCATTATAATTTTTGCACTTATTTCTTATAGAGGATTGTTGGAATGTACGTGTATTTGCTTTAAAAAGTGTTTTTGCATTCATATTTTTGGTTCTTTCAGAACTTGATAATTTGGGTCTATTATTATTAAAACAATTCATTTATATATAAATAATTATATTTAAATCAATCATATAGACATATTAGATTTATAGCAGCTGACCAATCCATATTATTTAAATCTAAAATTCTACCCATTTCATCCGTTATTTGAAGTTCTAGGCGCGATATATCTACTGGGCCAAAATAAATCCTTTTTCTTATTGAATTATCATTATTTACATTATTTGTCAAAGAAATACCAC
>JANZQE010000009.1:0-8332 GCA_038040705.1 Clostridium sp.
ATTATAATTTTGTTCGCATCAGGTATTTCAAATTGGATTCCTGTAACCTCATCTATTTCAACTGGATGTGAATATCCAAGACTTAATATTATTCTACCGCCCTTTAATTGAGCTCTGTAACCAACACCAACTAACTCAAGAGTTTTTTGGTATCCCTCTGTTACGCCGATAACCATATTGTTAATTAATGATCTTGTAAGTCCATGAAGAGCTCTGTGTTCTTTTACATCGCTTGGTCTTGAAACTACCAATGTGTTATCTTCAATAGCTATAATCATTTTTGGGCTCATATTTTGAGTTAACTCACCTTTTGGACCCTTTACATTCACAATATTTGCTTCTGAAACTGTGACAGTTACTCCATTAGGTATAGCTACTGGAAGCCTTCCGATTCTTGACATACTTACACCTCCTGTGTTCTTTTTAGACACATAACAATTAAAAACTGCTATGTTTCCTGTATTCCTTTTAAGTACTACCCAATTATTAATTGTTTAGTCTATATTTTTCTATAAGCTATTAATTTTGTTATGTATGAAAATTATTATACTACCAAATGTAGCAAATAACTTCTCCACCTAAACCTAATTTTCTAGCGTCTCTATCTGCAACGAGTCCTTTAGAAGTTGATATTATAGCAACCCCAAGTCCGTTCAATACCTTTGGAATATCTTCATTTTTAGAGTATACTCTTAAACCTGGTTTAGATATTCTTTTAAGTCCTGTGATAACTCTTTCCTTGTTTTGACCATACTTCATTGCAAGTCTCATCATAGGAACGACACCATCATTATATTCTTCAATATTTTTAATATATCCTTCTTGAAGCATTATATTTGCAATTTCCTTCTTTATAGTTGAAGAAGGTACTTCTACTATTTCATGTCTAACAACATTTGCGTTTCTTACGCGTGTTAGCAAGTCTGCGATTGGGTCCGTCATAACCATTTTTCGTGCCTCCTTTCATTAGAATGTTCTAATTACCAACTTGCTTTTGTGCAACCAGGAATTTCTCCCTTGTGTGCAAGTTCTCTAAAGCAGATACGACATATACCAAATTTCTGTAATACAGAATGTGGTCTTCCACAAAGTCTACATCTTGTATAAGCTCTAGTTGAAAATTTAGGTTCTTTTTTCCATTTTTCGATTAATGCCTTACGTGCCATATGTTTCCCTCCTTATTATTGAGCAAATGGCATTCCAAGGAATCTTAATAGCTCTCTTGCTTCCTCGTCTGTCTTTGCAGTAGTAACGAATATTATATCCATTCCTCTTATTTTATCAATTTTGTCATAGTCTATTTCTGGGAATATAAGTTGTTCTTTAATACCTATAGCATAATTTCCTCTACCATCAAATGCTTTAGAAGAAGCACCTCTAAAATCTCTAACTCTAGGTAAAGCAACGTTCATTAACTTATCTGCAAATTCGAACATTTGAGTTTTTCTTAATGTAACTTTACAACCAATTGGCATATTTTCTCTTAGTTTGAAGTTAGCTATAGACTTCTTTGCTCTAGTCATGATTGGTTTTTGACCTGCAATAATTTGCATATCACTGATAGCTGCATCTAAAACTTTCGTATTATCTTTAGCTTCTCCAACTCCCATGTTTAGTACTATTTTTTCAAGCTTAGGCACTTCCATTATGTTTTTATAACCGAATTTCTCCATTAACGCTTGAACTACTTCATTCTCATATTTTTCTTGTAGTCTTGAACTCATATGTTAAACCTCCTTTCAGGACTTAAAATGTTTCTGCACACTTCTTGCAAACCCTAACTTTACTTCCATCTTCTAGAATTTTACTATTTATTCTTGTTACATTTTTGCATTTTGTGCAATATAACATAACTTTAGCACTATTTATAGCTGCTTCTCTATGAGTTATTCCACCTTGCATGTTTTGCTTACTTGGTTTTTGATGTTTTGTAATTACACTAACATCTTTTACTAATACTTTTCCAGTTTTAGGATACACAGCTAAGACTTCGCTTATTTTGCCTTTATCTTTACCCGATATAACCATTACTGTATCTTTTTTTCTTACGTGTACTTTTTTAACTGCCATGTTAGACACCTCCTATCTTATAGAACTTCAGGCGCTAGTGATAATATCTTACTAAAGTCTTTATCTCTTAACTCCCTAGCAACAGGTCCGAATATGCGAGTCCCTTTTGGGTTTTTGTCATCTTTAATAATAACAGCTGCATTATCATCAAATTTAACATATGTTCCATCAGCTCTTCTCAAACCTTTAGCAGTTCTAACTATAACTGCTTTAACTACTTCACCTTTTTTAACAACTCCACCTGGTGTTGCACTTTTAACGCTGGCAACTATAGTATCACTGATGTTTCCCCATTTTCTGTGTGAACCACCTAATACTCTAATACACATGATTTCTTTAGCGCCAGAGTTATCTGCAACCTTTAATCTTGTTTGCTGTTGTATCATATCAAATACCCTCCTTTCAATCGTTGAAACGAAATACTATTTAGCTTTTTCAACTATTCCAGTAATTCTCCATCTTTTATCTTTAGATAATGGTCTAGTTTCCATAATTGAAACTTTATCATTAACTTTAGCTTCATTATTTTCATCATGAGCCTTAAGTTTTGTTGTTGTATTTATTATTTTTCCGTATAATGGATGACGAACTTTTCTTTCAATTGCTACAACTATTGTCTTATCCATTTTATCAGAAACTACTTTACCTATTCTTGTCTTTCTATTGTTTCTTTCCACAAAAGCAACCTCCTTTCAGTTTTACTGTTCAAAAGCCCTAATTTCTTCTTGTCTAAGGATGGTCTTAATTTGGGCTATAGATTTTTTTACTTGTTTTATTCTCATAGGGTTCTCTAACTGGCCTGTAGCTAACTGAAATCTAAGATTAAATAACTCTATCTTTAAATCAGACATTTTTACTTGCAAATCTTGAGGATTACTCTCTCTTAATTCTTTTAAATCATTAGCCTTCATTGACTTCACCGCCTATTTCCTCAAAATCTTTTCTAGTTACAAACTTAGTTTTAATTGGAAGTTTGTGTGAAGCAAGTCTCATTGCTTCTCTAGCTGCTTCTTCTGTTACTCCAGCGATTTCAAATAAGACTCTACCTGGCTTAACAACTGCTACCCAATATTCTACTGATCCTTTACCTGAACCCATACGAGTTTCAGCTGGTTTTTCAGTTACTGGTTTATCAGGGAAGATTTTAATCCAAACCTTTCCGCCTCTTTTTACATATCTATTGATAGCAACTCTGGCAGATTCTATTTGATTACTTTTAACCCAACCACATTCCATAGCTTGTAGTGCATAATCCCCGTATGCAATAAAGTTTCCTCTTGTAGCTTTTCCCTTCATTCTACCACGTTGAACCTTACGATGTTTAGATCTCTTAGGCATTAACATGTCTTATTCCTCCTTCCTTACACTTCTACGCGGTTACCTCTTCCTTAACTGTTTTCTTTGTAGGAAGAACTTCTCCTCTATATACCCAAACTTTTACGCCTATTTTACCATATACTGTATTTGCTTCTGCAAATCCATAGTCTATATCAGCTCTCAAAGTTTGTAGTGGAATTGTTCCCTCATGATAGTGTTCTGTTCTAGCTATTTCAGCTCCGCCAAGTCTTCCTGCACAAGCAGTTTTAACTCCTTTTACGCCACTTCTCATAGCTCTTTGAATTGTTTGTTTCATAGCTCTTCTAAAAGAAATTCTTTTTTCTAATTGAGAAGCAATATTTTCTGACATTAGTTGAGCGTTATTCTCAGCTTGTTTTACTTCCACTATGTTAATTAAAACATTCTTATCTAATACAAGTTTTTTCATATCTTGCTTTATAACTTCTATTCCAGAACCGCCTCTACCGATAACCATTCCCGGTTTAGCAGTGTGTATGTTGATTTTTACTCTTTTAGCAGCTCTTTCAATTTCAATTTTAGAAATTCCAGCTGTATAGAGTTTAATTTTCAAGAATTCTCTAATCTTAAAATCTTCTACAAGATTATCTGCAAAGTTCTTTTTATCAGCATACCATTTAGAACTCCAATCTTTGATAACACCAACTCTAAAGCCGTGTGGATGTATTTTTTGTCCCACGCTATATCCCTCCTTCTTATACTCTCTCTTTAACCATTATAGTTATATGACTAGATCTTTTCTTAATTCTATAAGCTCTTCCTTGTGCACGTGGTCTAAATCTTTTAAGAGTTGGACCTTGACATGCATAAGCATTAGAAACATATAGTCTAGTAATATCTAAGTTTAAATTGTTTTCTGCATTTGCTACAGCTGATTTAAGTACTTTAGTCACTACTTCAGCTGCATTTTTTGGAGTGTATTGTAATATAGCAAAAGCTTCATTTACTTTTTTCCCTCTTATTAAATCAAGAACAATCCCGATTTTCATTGAGGATGTTCTCACATATTTAGCTATAGCTTTAGCCTCCATGATTGTTTCCTCCTTCCGACACTATCTTACTTTGCTTGTTTTTTCTTTATTAATGTGTCCTTTAAATGTTCTAGTTAATGCGAATTCGCCTAATTTATGTCCTACCATATCTTCTAAAACATAAACTGGTACGTGTTTTCTTCCATCATGTACTGCGATAGTATGCCCTATCATTTGCGGAAAAATAGTAGAACTTCTTGACCAAGTCTTAATTACTTTTTTCTCGCCAACTTTATTCATTTCATTAATTCTGTTTAACAAAACTTCTTGTACATAAGGTCCTTTTTTTACTGATCTACTCACTTTTATGGCCTCCCTTCATACAACATAATCATAGTTTTAAACTTAATGTAAATTAACCCCAAACTATTTTCTATTTTTACCCTTGACAATAAATTTGTCAGAATATTTTTTAGTTTTTCTAGTCTTATAACCAAGTGCTGGTTTTCCCCAAGGAGTCATTGGACTAGCATGACCTATAGGTGATTTACCTTCTCCACCACCATGAGGGTGATCGTTAGGATTCATTACAGATCCTCTTACTGTTGGCCTAAAGCCTAGATGTCTTTTTCTTCCTGCTTTACCTATGTTAACAATATCATGTGTTACATTAGAAACTGTTCCTAGAGTAGCTCTACATTTAATTCTGATATATCTTACTTCTCCACTTGGAAGTTTTACTTGAGCATAATCTCCTTCTTTAGCCATAAGTTGCGCTGAAGATCCTGCAGATCTTACAAGTTGAGCTCCTTTTCCTACCTGTAGCTCTACGTTATGAATTGTAGAACCAATTGGTATGTTAAGTATTGGAAGAGTATTACCAGTTTTTATGTCTGAATCAGATCCAGATACAATTACATCTCCAACTTTTAATCCAACTGGAGCAATTATATATCTTTTTTCTCCATCAGCATAACAAACAAGTGCTATGTAAGCAGATCTGTTTGGATCATACTCAATTGTAGAAACTTTTGCTGGAATATCATCTTTATTTCTTTTGAAATCTATTAGTCTGTAAGCTTGTTTTGCTCCACCTCCACGGTGACGAACAGTTATTTTACCTTGGTTATTTCTACCGCCTGACCTTTTAGTACTTACAAGAAGTGATTTTAGTGGCTTATCTGTTGTTATTTCTTTAAAATCT
Source organism: Clostridium sp. (assembly GCA_038040705.1). Lineage (GTDB taxonomy): Bacteria > Bacillota > Clostridia > Clostridiales > Clostridiaceae > Clostridium_AD. The sequence goes on from JANZQE010000009.1 coordinate 5,602, forward strand.
GCCATAGTCATATTTCTTCTTGAAGGTGTGGTCGGTCTAAATTTTCTAATAGCCATTTGATTTCCCTCCTTCTTTCTCGCTTATCTGGCTTCTGCCAATACCTGCTTAATAGTTAAATCCCGTCAAAAAACTCAATTGTCTTACTTTCTGTTGTTAAAGTAACAATAGCTTTTTTAAAGTCAGCTCTTTTTCCAATGTGAACTCCAACTCTTTTAGTTTTACCCATATTCCTTAGTGTTCTTACATTTTCAACGTTAACTCCAAATACTTCTTCTACTGCTTTTTTAACCTGAGTTTTATTTGCATGAATATCAACTATGAAGGTGTATTTTTTTTCAGCCATTACAGCCATACTTTTTTCTGTAATTACAGGTTTTCTTATAATATCATGGCTAGTTAGCTTCATTTTATATACACCTCCTGGATCTTAGATACAGCATCCTTTGTAATTATGAAATTCTCATATTTTAGTATGTCGTAAACATTCAAATTGTTAACTGGTGTTACTTGAACTCCAGGAATGTTTCTTCCTGATTTATAGATGTTTTCATTTGATTTCTCAACAACTATCAAAGTTTTCTTAGCGCCAAAAGCGTTTAAAATATCTAACATTGTTTTAGTCTTTGGTGAATCAAATTCTAAACTATCTATAACTATCATTTCATTTTCTACCACTTTACATGATAAAGCAGACTTAAAAGCAACTCTTCGCATACTCTTAGGTACTGACATACGATAATCTCTTGGCTTTGGAGCAAATACTATACCACCATGTATCCATTGCGGCGCTCTAATAGAACCTTGTCTTGCTCTACCAGTTCCTTTTTGTCTCCAAGGCTTAATTCCACCGCCTCGAACTTCAGCTCTAGTTTTAGCTGATTGAGTTCCTTGTCTTTTATTTGCTAGTTGTGCTACAACAACTTGGTGCATAGCATCTGTGTTAATTTCAACTCCAAATATACTTTCATCAAGTTGAATATCTCCAACTTTTTGTGCTTCTTTATTAAATAAATCTAATGTAAGCATTCTGCATCCTCCTTTCTTTTAAAGTTAAGCTTTAACAGCGTTTCTTATTACAACTGTACCCTTGTTAGGACCCGGTATACCGCCTTTAACTAAAATAATGTTCTTTTCAGGCATTACTCTAACTATTTCAAGGTTTATTACTGTTCTTCTAACATTACCCATGTGACCTGGCATATGTTTGTTTTTAAATGTTTTTGATGGATCGGAAGATGCTCCCATTGATCCTGGAGCTCTATGGAATTTAGAACCATGACTCATTGGTCCACATGCTGCATTCCATCTCTTAATTACACCTTGGAATCCTTTTCCTTTAGATATTCCTGATACGTCAATTTTTTCTCCAGCAGTAAATATATCTGCTTTAAATTCTTGACCTACTTCATAAGCACTTATATCATCTAATCTAAATTCTTTTATATGTCTTTTTAAAGACGTTCCTGCTTTAGCAAATTGTCCTTGCACTGGTTTGTTGACTAATTTTTCTCTTATCTCACCAAAACCAACTTTAATTGCGTTATAACCATCGTTTTCTATAGTTTTCTTTTGGATAACAACACATGGACCTGCTTCAACAACTGTTACTGGAACAACTCTTCTATTCTCATCAAATATTTGAGTCATGCCAAGCTTCTTACCAATTATAGCTTTTTTCATGAAAATACACCTCCTACTTATTAGCGGACCACATAATGATCATAATAGTTAGTAATAGTTATCTATTACTTGCGCATTAGTAAGTTACACTTATACGCTTATCGCACTTATATGTACGCCTATAGTTTTATCTCGATATCAACACCAGCTGGTAAGTCTAATCTCATTAGAGCATCAACAGTTTTAGGTGATGGACTAATTATATCTATTAGTCTTTTGTGTGTTCTTATTTCAAATTGTTCTCTTGCATCTTTATATTTGTGTGGAGCTCTTAAAACTGTAATTATGTCTTTTTCTGTAGGTAGTGGTACTGGACCGGCTACTTTAGCTCCTGTGCTTTTAGCTGTTTGAACAATTTTCTCAGCTGATTGATCTAGTATATTGTGATCAAACGCCTTTAATCGTATTCTGATTTTTTGTTTTACCATTAATATTTCCTCCTTTTCATCGCACGTTTTACTTCTTACGCGCAACAGCGGATGTTCTGTAAACTGTTCCGGGTGTTGCATGCAATAAATGCATGGAACAATTTTCAGCAACTCCGTCGCCCGATTCAAGATCGAGACATGCTCGGTTAAGAATGACCCGGAAGTCCGGCAACCTCTTACCTCATCGCTGTTACATAATACAACCTCTAAAGTATACAACATTTTTTTTACTTTGACAAGTATTTTTTCACTATTATTTTATAATTTTTATATTTATGATTAAACCTTTTATTTTTATGTAAATTTCATTGCATGCAAAAGGAGAAGAGCGTCCCCTTCTCCTTAATAATAAAAGCTTTTATTATCATAATTTATAATCAATTGATTGCTTACAATACATTGTAATATATTATTTTACTATTGAAGTAACAACTCCTGAACCAACAGTTCTTCCGCCTTCTCTGATTGCAAATCTTAATCCCTCATCCATTGCTACTTGAGTGATTAATTCAACATTCATGTCAATGTGGTCTCCTGGCATTACCATTTCCATTCCGTCTGGTAATTTTATTGATCCTGTTACATCTGTTGTTCTAAAGTAAAATTGTGGTCTATATCCGTCA
>JANZQE010000010.1:0-2716 GCA_038040705.1 Clostridium sp.
TATGATGACCTGTGGACTGTACGACAAATCCGGACAATTTTCTATTGAGGTTGGTATTCCCAGTAAAAGTGGCGTTGGTGGATGCATAATGTCTGTTGTTCCAAACCGCATGGGAATAGCAGTTGTAGGTCCATCCCTTGACGTTTACGGAAATAGCATTGGTGGTGGTAAAGTTTTAGAAGAGCTTTCACGCATGCTCCATCTAAGTATGTTTTAATATATGCGATATAATTTTTTTATTAGAATATGTAGGGAGGACAACAATGTATAGTTTAAAAAATTATTCTGAGATTTTAGTGTGCAGCATGCTGGATAAAATATTAAAAGGTTATGATAATATTTGCAAATGTGAAAAGTGCAAATTAGACATTGAAGCTATAGCATTAAACTCGCTTAATACAAAATATATTGTATCTGAGCAAGGTGAAATATATACGAAAGCCTTAGCTGAAATTGACAAACAAGAAAAAATTAATGTTACCACAGCCATTACAAAAGCAATAGAAATTGTAGCTGCTAATCCGAAACATTAGCAGCTACTTTTTTATTATTTTTTCCTCGAAATTATATATTAAATCCTGATTTTAATTATGTACTAAGTGAATTTAAAATTAGGATTATACTTTTTAATTTGCTGTCGAAATATATTGAAGTATGGGGTTTAAAATGGTAAAATAATCAATAGTATGTTAAATTCTTTTAATAAATGAACACAGAATTCAGTGTATATTTTACCATAAAAACTAGGGGGATGAAAATGAAGTCTATTAAACATCAATTAATCATTATTGCTATTTTAATCGTAGGGATTCCATTTATAATATCAAACTTAATTTCTGACCATTATATGTCAGTTCATTTAAAACAATCTGTTTACTCAAATAATGAAATACTGGCAAAAACAATTGGAAACAGCGTTTATGATTATATGGCCAAATCCTATGCGTTAACTGAGGAACTTACAAGGAGTAGAGGCATTAGTGATTTTGTGCCTGCGTCTCAAACGGAAGCTCTTAAAAAGACTATAGAAAAAAATCCATATTTTGATTTGTTTTATATTCAAGATTTAAAAGGTGATCAAACTTCTAGGAGTAGCGGAAAATTAGCTAATAGAGCTGATCGATGGTGGTTTAAGCAAGCCATGGAGTTAAAAGAGCCTTTTATTACAAAATCATATCTAACTACTAATGGCGACAATTATGCAGTAAATTCTATAATATATCCAATTCACAATGATAAATCTGAATTAGTGGGTATTATGGGGGCTGATCTAAAACTTGAAGAATTACAAACTATAGTTGAAAGATATAGTACTGAAAAAAGTTATGCTTATGTTTTAGATGGGGAAGGTGCAGTAATTGCCCATCCTGATAAGACTCAAATCACAGAAATATACAATTATAAAGCTATGACTAAAACTGTCAAAGAAAAAGATTCAGCTGGTAAAATTGTAACCGATGCCAGCGGTGTTCCATCTACGAGGATTGAAAACATTGAAGTTCCAGATGAACTTAAAAACATAACAAACGCTGCATTAAATGGCGAAAAGGGAATTACACAGTATGTAGACACAAATGAAAATAAAGTAATTAGTGCTTATGATACTATAAAACTTCCTGGCACTTCAGGTAACTGGGTTGTTATAACTGTTGAAAATGAATCTGACGCTTTCGCTGCAATGTACAACATACGATATAAAAATATTATATTTGGTATTATATTATTAATACTTGCTTCAATAATTGTAACTATATTATCTAGCAAAATTACAAAGCCAATCCTTAACATAAAGGCTTTAGCTCTTCGGTTATCACTATACGATTTTTCTGAGGGAGTTATTGTAAGCGGGAAAGATGAAATTGGACAAACTGGACTAGCCTTAAATACAGCCCAGCAAAATATTAAACATCTTGTACAGGAGATACTGACTAACTCTATTGATATGAGTACGTCATCCGAAGAACTTTCAGCTACTGTTCAAGAAATAACATCTAGAATGGAAATAATAGACCATTCTACTAGTGAAATAGATAAACATACTCAAGAAGCCAGTGCTACCTCTGAGGAAATAACTGCATCCGTTGAAGAAGTTAATTCAAGTATGGAAGAACTATCCTCAAAAGCTATGGAAGGCAGTGGTAATGCTGCTCAGATAAAAGAAAAAGCAAATGCAGTTCGAATAGCGGCTAATAAGGCATTAGAGGAAAGTAACCGCATTTATGATGAAAAAGAGAAAAAAATATTAAAAGCTATAGAAGATGGAAAAGTTGTAGATGAGATAAAAATCATGACTGATGGAATTGCAGCTATTGCAGCTCAAACTAATTTACTTGCATTAAATGCGGCCATCGAAGCAGCAAGAGCTGGAGAGCAAGGAAGAGGATTTGCAGTTGTTGCAGAGGAAGTTAGAAAACTTGCAGAGCAATCTGCACAAACTGTGACAACTATTCAAGGTACTATTACAAAAGTTCAAGAGTCATTCGGTAATTTATCAGAAAATAGCAATGACATACTTAGATTTATTATAGGAAATATCAAGCCTGTTTTAGAGCAATATGCAGCTTCTGGGGAGCAATATGGGGAAGATGGGGACTTTATAAGTTCTATGTCAGAAGAAATTGCCTCCATGTCAGAAGAGGTAGAAGCAACTGTAAATCAAGTTAGTGATGCAGTTCAAACTTTGGCACAAAATTCACAGCTTTCGGCAGAGCGTACT
>JANZQE010000011.1:0-2799 GCA_038040705.1 Clostridium sp.
TGTGAATTAAAAAAATTTGATAGACAATTCCAAGAACTGTATTTAGACAAGTCTAATAAAAAAGTAAGTGAAAGGAATTTTATAATACTATCTAGTACTATAGAAAGAAAGCAAGAGGATTTAATAAACCGAAGAAAAGACATACTTTTCAATATAAAAGTGGTTGATGTTTATAATGAAAGATACAAAGTCTATAAAAGCGAGATTGATAAAATTTTGAGCTTTCAAAACTTAGATAGAATTATGGTTGAAGCATTGATAGAAAAAATTACTATTTCAGAGGATAAACAAATGCAAAGGAAGAGTATCGACATATTTTATAAATTTAAAATTAACCAATGAGGTTAATAAAGAGACTGCCACATGCATAGGTCTATCTGCTGCAAAGTTATTAAAACAGGACAAGGAAGCCACCATGATAGTGCTACCTTCAGATCATTTTATAGAAAATGAAAAGGAATTTAAAGAAACTATTTTACAAGCGGTTGAAGTTGCAAATAAAAAAAGAGGGCTAATCACCATAGGTGTACAGCCCACGAGGCCAGAAACTGGTTATGGTTATATAGAAATGGGAGAACGAATAAGCGGAGAGATACCTACGTTCAAAGTAGAACGATTTTTAGAAAAACCTAATGTTGAAGTAGCAATGGATTTGCTCTTAAAAGGAAATTTCCTTTGGAATAGTGGCATGTTTGTGTGGAGAGCAGATGTATTCTTGCGAGAGATGGAGAGATATTTACCCAAGATGTATAAGAGATTAATGGCTATATATCAGGTTATTGGGACAGAAGAAGAAAGTGAAGTAATAAAAGAGCAATACAATGGAATAGATGGGATATCTGTAGATTTTGGAATAATGCAGAAAACCAGAAAGGCTTTTACTATAAAATGCGAATTTATATGGGATGACATAGGAACTTTTGCGTCACTTACAAGGTTTTTAGGTAATTATCGAGGCAACAATGTTTTAGGTAATACATTTATGAAAGAGAGTGAAAACTGCTCAGTATTTGGGAAAGAAAGACTTATAATTGGATTTGGCATAAAGGACCTTATAATTGTGGATGCGGGTGATGTTATATTAGTTATGGATAAAAATAAGGACCAGGATATTAAACATCTGGTAAATGAACTTAGAGGGAATGAAGATACGGAAAAATATATATAATAATATGTTAAAAGGTTCCATCACATACAATGTGATGGAATTCTTTTATTAATAATGGAATTTATTTAAAGATACCAAGTATGTAATTCCACATAGCCTTTATTTTCAGGAAATGTATTATAGAAATTTCGGATAAAAAAAGCAATATGGATATTTATTTTTACATTGATGTAAAAATAAGATATCTGTGCAAGTGTATAGTAGAGCTATTAATAATTTCTTTCAGCAAGTACGAAGAAGAATTTCTATATTGAAACGATCACTTTCAACTGCAAGAGGGGATGGTAAAAGCTATATATACTAATTATAGCCCTAAGTATGCACATCAAATGTTGGTGATTTTTCGCACCTTCCATAATTTTTGTTTTGAAACAAAATCTAATGGCAAACGTTCTACCCCTACTCAACGTCTGGGTTTGACCGATAAAGTTTACAATTATAAAGTCATTATTTACTTTAGATGATGTCTTTAATGAACATTATTCTTGAAGTACGACATAAAAGCAACGTAAATTCAGTTATGAATAATACGGTGCTTTATGGATTATTCGGTTTTAGTAGTTGCGACGATTTATATGAATACTGCGAAATATTTGTATATTTATACAAGGCTATATATTTTTAATATTATAAAAATTGTAAATGCGAAGCAACTAATACTACATAACATTGCTTTTAAATATACTTGTAATCGGAGTTATTATAGAAAACAATTATCCGCAAATTTAAGAAAAGTACAAACCTATTTTGGGGGGTATATAGGTATCATAACCGTAAAGTTTTGATTACGGTAGCAGCCTATGTGCATTTGTAAAGATGGATTTTTATGGTATGATTTAAGAGACAAGTTTTTGAAAATGTAAAAAACTACGAACTTAAAATTATGTATATTTAGGAGATGATTATATGTTTAGATTGATATTTTTGATACTTTTAGGATTGATTTTTATTTTTATAGGATTGCGTATTTGGAAAAAAGAACAAATAACGCTAATACATGATTACCATTATACAAGGGTTGCTGAAAAAGATAAAAAATCTTATATAGAAAAAATGGGTAAGGCATGTATTATAATGGGAATAGGATTTATACTGATGGGTATTTTTGATTTCATATCAAAGACAGCATATGGTTGGATATGTTTTGGGATATTTATTGTATGGGGCTTAATTATGATATTTACGGCACAAAAAAAATATAATGGTGGACTGTAATGTGCATTCGCAATATTCTAATATTGTTCATCTATATTAAAACTACGATAGATAAATAATCGTAATTTAAGGTGACTTAATCACAAATAGAAGGGGTGGAAGTATTGGAAAAGAATAAATTATTACCATTATTTATAATTATTCTTGCAATTAGCATTGTATTTGGTTCGATATGGATAGGAGACTCGTTAAAAGAGGTTGCTAATAAAAATGTTTCTGTTGGTTCACAACAAAGCGATATTTTAGGTCTTGAAGAAGCTTCAAAATATTTAAATATAAGCGAAGTACAATTGATGTCTCTTGCAGATGGAATAGGTTCAACCATTAATCGTGTTAAAATTAATGGTAAATATATCTTTAGCAAAGAGGGATTGAGTAAGTGGGTTCAATCTACTAAATTAGACATGCAAAAGTAA
>JANZQE010000012.1:0-5588 GCA_038040705.1 Clostridium sp.
ATATTTATATTCTCAATCTAGTGATTATGGCATGAAGGTAACACCCCTTCCCATACCGAACAGGTAGGTTAAGCTTCAATGCGCCAATGGTACTGCAAGGGTGACCTTGTGGGAGAGTAGGTTGTCGCTAGGTAATAAGAAGACCGCTAAGTTTAGACTTAGCGGTTTTTTCTTCGTTAATATAGGAAAGATAATTGGATGTTATCATATTAATAATAAAATATAAGAAAAGAGATGATCAAATGAATAAAGATTATAAGTTAAGTAGTGAGTTAGTAAAAGCAATTAGTATGTTAAAGTTTAAAGATTTGACACAGGTCCAAAGGCAGGTTATCCCTGCTATGCTCGATCAAAAGGATATAGTAGTAAAGTCACCAACTGGAAGCGGTAAAACTGCAGCATTTGCCATTCCTATTTGTGAACTTATAGATTGGGAAGAAAATAAACCTCAAGCATTAGTACTTACACCAACAAGAGAACTCGCTATTCAAGTCAAAGAAGATATATTCAATATAGGCAGATTTAAAAGACTTAAAGTAGCTGCAATATATGGGAAGTCACCTTTCTATGATCAAAAGAAGGAACTTAAACAAAAGACACATGTTGTAGTAGGTACACCTGGTCGTGTTATAGATCACATGGAAAAAGGAACATTTGATACTTCAATGGTGCGGTATCTTGTAATAGATGAAGCTGATGAGATGCTAAATATGGGATTTGTAGAACAAATAGAAACAATAATAAAGGGATTATCTAAAGAACGTGTGACGGTGTTATTGTCAGCTACAATGCCTAGAGATATAGAGACTTTACGTAACAAATACATGAAAAATCCTATACATATCGAAGTAGAGGAAGAAAATAAAGCGGAAGATAACATATGCCAAGAGAGATATACTGTAAATGAATCCGATAAAATGGATCTTTTAAGAGATATTACGGTAGTAGAGAACCCTGATAGTTGTATGGTATTCTGCAATACAAAACTAAAGGTTGATGAAGTTTATGATGAGATGGCAAGGCTCCAGTATACTTGTAGGAAGATACATGGTGGAATGGAACAAAGTGATAGATTAAGAGTAATGAATGATTTTAGGACCGGTTCTTTTAGGTATCTTATAGCTACAGATGTTGCAGCTAGGGGGATAGACATAGATAATATTACACTTGTAATTAATTATGATATACCGGAAGATAAGGAAAGTTATGTTCATAGGATAGGAAGAACTGGGCGAATAGGAAAGTTAGGTCATGCAATAACTTTTGTTTCTCAAAATGAAAATAAGTTTTTAAATGATATACATAAGTATATAGGTAAAGAGATTGTTTTGAAGGAAAGACCTTCAGAGGAAATTGTAAATAATTCTAAAGAAGAATTTGCTGATAAAATGGATACAATGCCAGAAATTAAAGTAACAAAGGGCGCTGAGCTAAGTAAAGATATTATGAAATTACATATTAATGCGGGTAAGAAGACAAAGATGAGGGCGGTAGATATTGTAGGTACACTTTGTAGTATAAGTGGCATGACAAAGGATGATATTGGAATAATCAATATAGTTGATATATCTACTTTTGTAGAAGTATTAAATAATAAAGGCGAGCTTGTGTATCAGGAATTACAAAATACTCCAATCAAAGGTAGACTTCGTACTGTAAGTAAGGTTTATAAATAGTAGAAGTCCTAGTCAGTAATAAAAAAACCCGCTAAGTTCAACTTAGCGGGTTCAAAGAATTCCTATTAAATATCAGTGTTTATAACATGTACACTTTGCAGCGTGCCACATGGGTGGCATCGTTTTTTTTGCTTGTAAAGTTCCTTGTCCGCACCTTGAATTAATTGGTCAAAACTAAGTTTTGCTTTAGGAGTATAAACTGAAAATCCTAAACTGATAGATAACTTATATGGTTTTTTAGAAATGGAATTATATTTATCAAAATTATATTTAATATTTTCTGAGATCTTATTAATTTCTTCTTTAGTGGACTTATTTGCTGTAATTATTAAAAATTCATCTCCACCAATACGAGATACTATATCAGCTGGTCCAAAGGACTCTTTAATTATAAGTGCTGCCGCTAAAATAGCGCCATCACCTTCTTTATGACCATAAGTATCATTGATTATCTTTAATCCATTCAGGTCCCCAAAACACATAACAGCTTTACCTCCAGTTATAGCAGCTGACTTATATAGGCTACCACCGTGCATATAAAATCCTCTTCTATTGAAGATACCAGTTAATTCATCAATTACATAATTGTTTCTTAATTCGCCATTCCGTTTTTCTAGTTCTATAACAGCTAAATTTAATTGTTCTTCAGCTTTTATACGCTCATTAAATAACATTTGAATTTTTAGTGTATTACTTATCTGCTCTCTAAAGGTTTCATAAACAAATTCATCAAATGCATTCATGTCAAAGGCAATATATCCAAAATAGTATTCACCTGTAATTAGTGGAAAGAATATTAGCTCATTTCTTTTTCCATTATACATAAACTGGTCCGGTAATATGTCTTGTGTATCTAAACACTGGGGCTTAGCAAGGATGCCATCATTATATCCTAAAATCAAATTAACCTTATCTGGTAATTTAAAATTATTATTAAACAAACTAGTTACAGGAGCTTCATAAATACATAAATAGCATTGTTTAATTTCGTACCAGGACATAGCAGATATAATAACTTTAGTTAATTCCTCAAGATTTGGTATAGTATTAAAATCACTCATTATATCCCGTGTACCTATATACATTCTTTTGAAATTAAAATGTTTTATGGACTCTATTTTATTAAAAATATCACCTATTAAAATGCTAGCCAAATAAGAGATTTCTTCGACTACTCTTAAAACCTCGTAATTTTTTATAACAGTAAGCGTGAAGTTACGAACAGCATAAAGTGTCTCATTCCATGGAAAATTGTGTTTTTTTACAATATAAGAATTAAACAGAACATCTTTAAATCCTTCTAAAAATTCTCCCTCTATTTTTTTAGCTTTTATATCTCTTATAAAGGCATTTGATAGATCAATAATTTTTGTTGTGTATTCTAACATCTGGGTCGTAGGTATTGAGAGTTCAGCTAGTATTAAATTCACGAGGGAAAATTGATTTGTAGTTAAGTAGTTTTCAAGTTCAATGCATTCACTATTATAAAAAGTATCGTTACTCAAAATAGGGTTTAGTGTTAAGGGGGCCTTATTTTTTATAATATTGTAACAACCACAGGATTCGCGTATTATTAACTTGCCTTTTAAAGAAGTACAATCTGGTACCGAATTCCCATCTAAAATGGTATCTATGTATTTAGCCGCAAGGGATGACATTTCAAAAATCGGCTGCTCAATAGTAGTAAAAGCAGGAGAGAAGGATCTTACAGATTCAATATTATCAAACCCAGTTAATGCTATATCTTTTCCGACTTCAATTCCCATTTGGTTTAAACGATAAAATACTTCGATTGCCATTTCATCGTTTGAAACCGCAATAACCTGTGGGCGTTTATTCCTATTTACCATAAGCTCATCAATAGCTCTAACTGCTGATAATTCGTGGAAATCTCCTTCAACAATAAGCTCACTATCAATAGGTATGTTATGTTCTTTTAAAGCGTCTTTGTATCCCTCAAACCTCATAACTGATTCAGCATTTAAAGAAGTACCTGTAATAAATGCAATTTCAGTATAATTATGATGTTCAATTAAATGATTAACAATTAGACGCATACATTCTCTGTTATCAAAAATTATGCTAGGAATATCATTAATATCAATACCAATACTAACCATTGGTATTGCTCTATAGGGTTGTAAAAATTCATTAAATTTATCGATGCCAATGTAATTAAGCAATAACCCTGGGCATATAATTAATCCATCCAGTTTATCTGTGTTAACTAAATCGTACATAACATTCTGATTTGCCTCATCTCTATTAGGAGAGTTAAGAGCTGCACCTGCGAAAAAAAGCACATCAAAATCTCTTTCTTCAGCAACTTTTTTTATTCCGATGCAAAGAGGTGTCTGATAGAAACCATCAAAAGAATTGATTAAAACGCCTATTATTTTTCTTCTATTTTGGAATAAGGTGTTCATCCTACATAGCCCCCCATATGACTTCAAATAATTTGAAAATTACATTGATTCTATCATAAAATGCTACTTTATGGCAAGTGAATATAACAATAAATCTCAATTATATTTTACAATCTAGCCCGTTTTGACGGAATACCTCTTTTATTAAAAGATGCTTATGGAGCAACATATATAGTGAGAACATTTACAAAACTTGGGGTGGCAGAATAGTAGGGGTTTCAGTTACAGCGTTAGTAGTTAATATTTTAAAGAAACCTATTGAAGCTAAAACTAAAGCTATCACTCTAATAATGAGTGGTAGCTTTAGTTTATATAAAAAATGTTCGTTTAGAGTATACTGCATACGACCTTCAGTGTTCTGAGGAAATCAGGTCCTCTTTTATTTCAATATTAGTAAGATGGTATATAAATATACTGGACATAGATAATGATATAATTGAAACAAAAAATAAATATAGGCTTTATTTAAATGAATTCCATATCATTATCGTGTAAAAATTCTATAAAATCTAAATCTAGAACTTTCTCAGATACCACATAATCTAATTTATTAGATTCTAATAAATTAATAAAAGCTATTTTTCTGAGTTTTGAACTATCTATTAATAAAAAAGTCTTATTAGCTTGCTTAAGCATGGCCTTTTTTATTATTACCTCAGATTCATTTGAGTCAGTGAACCCTTTATCAATATCAAACCCTCTGCAACTTATTAGAGCTAAATCTACAGTATATTTATTTATAGTATATTCAGAGAGTGAACCTATAAGTGACATTGTATTATATGAGAATGTGCCTCCCGTTAATATAATATTAATTGATGAATCGGCTAAAGTATTTACGACTTCAATTGAATTTGTTACAACAGTCAGATTTTTTTTTCCACTTTCTTCACAAAACTTTAATGTTTCTAAAACAGTAGAACTTGAATCGGCCATAATCGTAAAGCCATCTTTTATATATGGCATCAACTTAGAGGCAATTGTTTTTTTTGCTTCTATATTTACTTTAGATCTTTTTAAATATGATATGTCTTGGCGAGTTTGAATTTTATTTAATAGTGCACCACCATAAGTTCTTGTTAAAAGACCATCCTGCTCAAGTTTGTCTAAATCTTTCCTGATAGTTTCATCAGTTACGTTGTATAAATTGCTTAGGTTAGTTACGTAAACTTTTTTTTCAGCTTGAATAATTTTCAATATATTTTGTTTTCTTTCTTCTGGCAACATATAATTTCCCTCCGACTTTTATGAATAATTTCAATATAAAATTAATAAGAATTGTTTACATATTAATATAATATCACAAGTAATCATAAATATGCAATTATAAACTACCAACAAAACAAAGAAAGAAACGATAAAAAAATCTTGACTTCCAATAGAAACAAGGATAATATTATAGACAATCCAATAAAAACAAAGCGAAAAAAGTAAAAATCGTAAAAGGATGGGATTAAATGTATAAAAAAGATGAACAATTAAGGGA
>JANZQE010000013.1:0-2950 GCA_038040705.1 Clostridium sp.
AATCATCTCTTGTTATAAAAATTACATTATTGAGCTCTTTAACTGTGAATCCATAATTGTATTTCTCTAAGATTTTTATATCTGAGTAATCTTCACTGGACAAAATCAATCGTACATCTTCCCACATTTTCTTAAAGGAAATCATCAGAACTCCTCCTTAATAGACCACTTTTCCTTATATCACATATGACTTACATTTTATGAAAAAAATACTTCCAATTACATTATATGTTTTCTTTTTCTGTTTTACAACCCTAACTACACTATAAAAAAATATTATTTAAACTTTCGAAATACAGGAACCATTATATCAAAAAAAAACAAAAGTAGCCTTTAACTAAATGCTACTTTTGTTCTAAAACAACCATATACTTTAATATCTATCTTCCTATAAATTGTTGTGTCCAGTACAACGTCCCATTGGACTTCTTTGCTAAACCTACACCTATCTCACTGTAGTTCTTGCTTAAGATATTTGCTTTATGTCCAGGAGAATTCATCCAGCCAGTCATTACTTCTGTTGCCGATCTCTGACCGTAAGCAATATTTTCTCCAGCAGACATATATCTAATACCAAAGGCTTTAATCATATCAAAAGGTGACCCATATGTTGGCGATTGATGAGAGAAATATCCCTTATCTATCATATCTTGTGACTTATATCTAGACACTCTTGATAGTTGCCAATTTAGTTTTAAAGGAGCTAGCCCTACCTTGGCTCTTTCTTTATTTACCAATATTACTACTTGCTTTTCTACTGTTTTTACCTCTGCTAAGTTTGGCACTTTTACGATATTGCTCGGATAAATCAAGTTTGGGTCTGCTATTTGAGGATTGGCACCTATTACCTCTGAAACTCCCACTTGATACTTCGCACAAATTCTCCACAGACTATCACCAGATTTAACTGTGTAATTAATAGTTGGAAACACTTGAGCAGAAACAATAGAACTTATACCTGTTGATGTTAAAATAGCTAAGGTTAGTATTAGGGCTTTTGCTTTTTTGTTCATTTTTTATTTCTCCCTTCATATCAGATATTCACTTTATCTAAATATATTGTCTCACTTTAGTGTGTTTTTATCCGACCAAAGAGGATAAACAATAAATTACTATTATTGGTTTTATTATTTATGTTTCCCTTTTTTTTTCTTTTTAAGATTTCCTTTTCTACCAATAGATTCGGTAGGCTTATCCTTTGACGTTGCTTTTACACCTCTAGCCTTTTCTATAGCAGTATTAGTAGAGTTTTTCCCTTTTGGAAGCGTCACAATAAATTCCTCCTTATATTAAATTCTTGATATCAAAGAGTTACTATATAGTACATTTGCATCGAATTTCCTTACAATTCCCCCATCAAATTTCAAAGCTATTTGTTTACTTGTAATAGCTATTATCTTTCCTTCTCCGAAACTTTTATGACTTACTCTATCTCCTTCTTTAAATGGTAAGTTTTTACCATCTTCACCTATAATATTGCACTCCATAATAAACCGTGAGGTTTCTTTGACTTTTCCTTTAATATTTCTAGAAATACAAAGCCAAACATTGTCTATGGCTCTTGTAATCCCTACATAAAATAGTCTTCTTTCTTCCTCTATGTTTTTATCCATGCTATTTACATGTGGCATATTCTCCTCATTACAATTAATAAGGAATACGTTTTTAAACTCCATGCCCTTTACGCCGTGGATTGTACTGAGTATCACTGCATCATCCTCTGTATTTTTCTTGTGCCTTTTAATTTCCTCTTTAACCTCTCCTACATGCTCTAAAAAAGGTATTATAGCGTTATATCCTTCTATTGATTGCCTAAACTCGGAAATAACATCCTCCATCTCACCTAAATCAATCTTAAATTTTGTGCAATACTCTCTAATATGATCGTGATAGCCAATACTTAAAACTATGTTATCTATTGCGCTTTTCAATGATATTTTATTTAAACTATGTATATCTTTTTTTAATTTATCTAGCATCTTCATTTGAAACACTGGTGTACCGGAAATTTCCTTAACCATTTCAAAACAATCATCTTTTACAGAATTCCGTCGCAATTTCTCTAAATTTAACTTACTTATATATCTGAAGGGTTTATTAATTATCCGAAGAAAACTATCTCTGTCAGTCTTATCGATACTAAGTTTTAAATATGCAATTATATCCTTGCATATAAAATGTTGAAAAAAATCATACTCCTTATCTAAAAGTAAAAAAGGAATCTTTTTTTTAATAAATACGTCTATTAGGCTTCTACACTCAACATTTGTTCTATACAATATAACATTATCCCTATAATTTTTATCCGACGCTTCCTTTTGTTTTTCAATAATGCAGCTGATTTCCTCTGCCTGATAGCTTTCATTTACGCTATTTAGTACAGCAATGCCACCATCTAGCTTCTTAAACGCTTTAATGTGTTTTTCATTCCTCATGCTATTGTTCTTTATAATACTCATGGATATTTCCACTATATTCTTTGGGCATCTATAGTTTACGGATAACGGTAATTTCCCTCCACCTTCAAAATGCTCTGAAAACTGGACCATACACTCTGGATTTGATCCTCTAAACCCATAAATACATTGGTCCTCGTCACCTACTGCAAAAATTGAATTACCCTCATTTATTAGTTTTAGTATTTCCACTTGCATGGAATCACAGTCTTGAAATTCATCAATTAAAACATGTTTAAATAATTTTTTATAACCCTGAAGTATTGTGTAATCTTTTATAAATAAATTTCTACAACCTATTTGAAGATCATCAAAATCATATAAGTTTTTTTCTTTTCTGTACTGTTCGTAAATATTATAGGCTGCTGTGAAGATTCCTTTATCAATACTTGGAGAGAAACTTTCCATTAAATCTCCACTTGTCTTAAACACAGAAATATTATTTATTACTTCCTTTACTTTCTCATCACTTACCTCATCCAAATAAGACATTA
>JANZQE010000014.1:0-3459 GCA_038040705.1 Clostridium sp.
ATTTAGTTAATGCTATAATTTCTACTTTCTCATTTTCGTTTTTTATATTATTAAAAATTATTTCCCCACCAGACATTATAATTCCCTCTGGGTTAGCTCCCGTCCCTGTCCAACGTGATCCAGAAACTCCATCTGAGAATGCCCCACCATTTACTGCTGCAACTGCTTTATATAACCTTGCAATCTCACTAGTAAGTTGCCCTTCAGTGCCCAGCATAGTGCTGTAGCCTACTTTTACCCTTGTTGGATCATTGATTATTAATATATATCCTTTAAATCTTTTTCCTGTTATATCATATCTTTCAATGCTATAATCATCTTTCTTTTCTACTTTCACACCAAAATTTTTATCGCTTGGCTTATCTTGAACTATAGAATCTATCTTATTCTCACTCATAATTTGTTTTATTTTCTCATCCGATACAAATGATGTTACTAGCCATCTTAAAGAGAGAGTAGTCATTGCTGCACCTATTACTGTAGTTTTTACATTTTTAAATGGACCGTAATACACCATAAAAGGGACTGTAATTATGGTGAACAATAATTCAAATATTATAAATAATAAAACAAGTCCACATATATTTTTTTTTCTCTTTACACTTTTCTTTACTTTTATCATAAATCCCATCCTTTTTTATTAAAATCAAATGGTCCCTATTTATTATAGTATAGAAATTTCAATAACATTCTTAAATATGGCAATATGCTTAATAGATTATCTTCCCCCCCTTAAGTACTACATTTACCATAAGGTCAACTAACTTGTCTGGCTCGTTCCTCCATGGATCGTGTCCTGAGTGTTCAAACCATATAAACTCTTTATGTGGAGCTTCTATTGCATTAAAATACTCCTCAGCCATTTCTGGTGATGCGTTGACATCGTGGCGACCTATCATAAAGTAAACAGGAACATCTAATTTTGTAGCTTGCTTACTTAGATCTATATTATACAACTGTGGATAGACTTGATTGAAAGTAGTAACCAAACCAAGCATCCAACTTACTTTATCATACAAACCATATTCAGGGCCTCCAATTTCGCTTAGTGTATTATAACCCGGCCTCTCAATCTCAGGGTTTTTTGTCATATATTTAGCCAAATACTGTGAGAGGGAACTAAATTTCCAAACCATTCCTTTACCATAGTATGGGGGCAGACCTTGATTTTTCATTTTCTGGATTTGTTCTATATCTCCCCTTTCCTTTGCTAGCTTGAGCACTAGATCATACATACGAAGATCGGTTTCAACGAATTCGACCATCTGAGCGGTACCAACAAAGGCAGAAAATAGTTCTGGCGAGCGTTGCACAAGGAGTATTCCGAGTGCACTCCCCCATGATTCACCAAGTATATATATTTTTTCCTGGTTAAATCTTTTGCATAGATACTTTGTTAGTTCTTGACCATCGGAAATGTACCGCTTAGGGGTAATTGATTTAAGTGGTATAGCATTCATTGACTTACCAGACCCTGGTTGATCCCAGTTAACAACCACATAGTCATCTTCAAGCTTTATTAACTGTTCTCTAGTTGCGGCTAGCTGCGATCCACCTGGCCCACCAGCTAGGAAAAGTAGTACCGGATTATTCTTGTTTTTCCCACGGATAGTTATCCACTGCTCACTGTCACCTAGAGTTACTTTTTCTAATACAGCAATACTATCCACTACAGGTTCCCCCTTGTCTGAAAGTATAGGTGGAGTGTATGCCATCCACTGGCTACATAGTATAGAAATAATATTTACAAATAGTAATACTACTATTACAATAAGCTGTTTGCGCAGTTTCAAAAGCCAGGTCATTATTTTTGCTTTTGTACGGGTATAAACAGCGATAACTGCTGTAATTAAAATGGTGATAATAAGAGTTGCTATTGCAACCACAAGAGATAGAATAAGTATTATGCCAAATCCTAATTCTATTGGGACAGTTTTCATAGTAGGCATAAGATATGGACGTATAAGAGTAACATACATAAGCAATATAACTGCTGTAATTAGCGGTAATAGAAAACGTGGTTTAAGTAACCAATAAGTTTTCTCCCCGCTGGTAGTCGTTTCTTTTTTTAATATAGATTTCATGTCAATCTCCTTTTTTTTCATCAAATTATTATTTTAACTTTTAAACAATAAACGGAACGAACATTTTTGTTTCTTTCATATATTCTCTATATTCATTTCCAAATTCCACAAGCATATCTTTTTCCTCTTTTTTTGCAAGGCGTACATACACACGTATCATAACCGGATACAGTATAAGAAGTGGCAAAGTTACCCATTCTATCATCATTCCAAAGGATAAGAGTAACAGACCGGTATACTGAGGATGACGAATGTATCTATATACTCCGCTCTTTACAAGTGATCCATTTCCTGTTTCCTTTGACCAGTACTTTATATATATATTCTGCCATCCGCTTATAATAAGGACCATAGCAATTACAGCACAACCCATATTGATATACATACCTAAGTAACCAATTGAGGATACCAATGTATGCCCCCATAAAATACCTTCTGGGAGACTTTTTCCAACTATCCACGAGATAACATACATACTAAAGGGAATACCATGCATTTCAATGGCAAAAGCTATAACAAATGCTAAATATGTCCCTGCTGGTTTTTTATCAACTTTTTTATAAAAAGGTAGAAATAAAAACACCCCTCCGTACAGAACTACAAAGAACAAAACTCCAAACCAATTATAATAATGACTATCCAATTTAACACCTTCATTTACTTTCCCTTTTTTATTTTAGAATATCGCCTTATTTCGTATCCCCTACTATTACTATAGCAAGAGATACTTAACTGAGACTGCTTCTAATCTTAAATCCACCTTAAATCATCTTTTTCGAAGCTAGATAACTAACTATAAAATAATAAAACGCTATGATTTTATCATAGCGTTTGTTTCTGTAATCCTCGGAATATTTATAATAAACTCACACCCACAATTGACCTCTGTTTTTAGCCTCATACTACCGCCATGTGCCACAATGATTTTTAAAGCGATTGCAAGCCCTAGTCCTGTACCACCTGTCTGCGAATTTCTTGCACTATCTACTCTTACAAACGGATTAAATATGTCCTTTGCAATTTCTGTTGGTATTCCTATCCCATTATCCTTAAAAATAATAACTATTTCATCACCTTGCTCAGATACGCTAATCGTTATCTTTGTTCCTTTAGGATTATATTTCAAAGTATTTGAAACAAGGTTTTGATACACTCTATCCATTTGCTTCACATCGATTTCAGCAAAGATTTCACTTTCAGGAATATCAAAATCATAAATAAACTCGAATTTATCAAAAATTGTTATGATAGCACCAATTTCTTCTCTCATATATTCACATATGTCAACCTTGTTTTTACTAATCGAATATCCAGACGTCTCCATTTTAGATAGTTCGAAAAGGTCCGTAATTAAATTATCTGCCCTCAAGCTATC
>JANZQE010000015.1:0-9062 GCA_038040705.1 Clostridium sp.
TTTAAAAGCTTCTCTTACTGTATCTGCTAAATTATTTTCATCCTTTACAATAAAACTATGCTTTGTAATGGATAAAGTAATCCCCATTATATCTATTTCCTGAAATGAATCCTTTCCAAGCAAACTCCGCGGAACTTGCCCCGTAAATACAACCATAGGAATGGAATCCATGTACGCCGTAGCAATTCCCGTAATGGTATTTGTGGCTCCTGGTCCGGAGGTTACAATGCAAACTCCAACCTTTCCTGTAGCTCTTGCATATCCATCTGACGCATGCACTGCCGCCTGTTCATGAGCCGTTCTAATATGTGTAAAATAATCCATTTCATCATAAAGTGCATCGTATAGTGGAATCACAGATCCACCAGGATATCCAAAAATAACATTTGCATCTTGCTCTTTTAAACACTTAAGCAAAATTTGAGCTCCACTAAGTAGCATTTTCTCACCTCCTTTTCAATACATATTATTTTATTTTTTGATCCAAGACATCATGCTTCGTAACTCTTTCCCTACACCCACTAGTGGATGTTCTAGTTCTATTCTTTTTATTGCGCTAAAGTTAGGTCTGTTTATTTGGTTTTCCATTAACCAATCCCTTGCAAATTCTCCATTTTGTATTTCTGCGAGTACCTTTGCCATTTCTTTTCTGGTATCTTGATTTATAATCCTTTTACCAACCATGTAATCTCCATATTCCGCTGTGTCACTAACGCTGTATCTCATATTTTCAAAACCGCCTTCATACAATAAATCCACAATAAGCTTTAGTTCATGAAGACACTCAAAATAAGCAATTTCCTTTTGGTACCCTGCATTTGTAAGCGTATCGAACCCTGCTTTAATAAGTTCTGTAACTCCTCCACATAAAACCGCCTGTTCTCCAAATAAATCTGTTTCAGTTTCCTCTTTGAAAGTAGTTTCAAGCACACCGGCCTTTGTAGCTCCTATTCCTTTTGCATAAGCAAGTGCAAATTCTTTTGCGCGTCCACTGTAATCTTGGTATACCGCAATTAGTGCCGGAACTCCTTTTCCTTCTTGATACACTCTTCTTACTAAATGCCCTGGACCTTTTGGTGCTACCATAAATACATCTACATTTTCTGGAGGTGTAATCTGATTAAAATGAATATTAAACCCATGTGCAAAGACTAATGCATCCCCTGGTTTCAAATTTGGCTGAATGCTCTCCTTATAAATTTTACTCTGCATTTCATCTGGAGCAAGTATCATTATTACATTGCTGCACTTAGTCGCCTCCGCCACTTCCAAAACTTCAAGACCTGCTTCCATTGCCTTATCCCATGACTTGCTACCCTTATATAACCCAACAACAACATTTACTCCACTCTCTTTTAAATTAAGTGCATGAGCATGGCCTTGACTACCATACCCCACAACTGCAACCTTTTTATCTTTTAGTAATTCTAAATTTGCTTCACTATCGTAATACATCTTAGCCATTTAAATTTCCCCCTTATTTTTGGATAAACAAAAAAAATCTTCCATCCCTATAAACACATATCTAACTATGTTTATAGGGACGAAAGATTCGTGGTACCACCCTAATTCGTGATTTTATTATAAATCACCTCATTATTTTTGGTCAAAAGAAAATAAAAAACTTTAAAATAAATCTCTTTAACCATAGCCCTATATCGGGGGCACCCGTCTTCGTTTACTTAATGCCAAACTGCGCATCTTGTGATTGATATTTGTTTTGCAACTTACCATCACAATAATTTCAAGTTCTACTCAGCAGCTCTAGAGTGATCATTATATACCCGCCTCACACCAACTCTCATCAAACGTTGGTTTTCTGTAGTTTAACCGCGATATTTTTCTCTCCGTCATAGCTTTATTTATTCTGTTGTTTTTTAGTATATATGCAATAAAGCATTTTGTCAACACCAATATTTTATTTATTTAAATTTTCTGTTTTTATTTTTTTTATAATTAATTAGTAATTTACTTTTCTATTTTTTTATTGACATTGTAAATATTTAATGCTAATATTTTCATTAAAATCAAATATATTATTATTGCGAAGACGGAGAATGTTATTTTATAACCTTCAGTTACAGAGAGTCGATGATTGATGAAAATCGATACTGGATGTAGAATACAAATCACTCCCGAGCTGTTTATCTGAATTAATTAAGATAAGCCGGTGAGCCCCGATAAAAGGCTTAGGTTTGTGAGAACCGAAAAGAGAGGTATCTTTTTTAAGATACAATAAAGGTGGTACCGCGATTTACACTCGTCCTTGAATTTACATTCAAGGGCGAGTTTTTTTTTACAAAATATAATTACAAAATGGAGGTATAATATGTTAAACGCAGCAAAAAATTCGTCAATAAATCAAGAACTAGAATTTCATCTCTCCGAAATTAGAAAAGCACAAACAAATTTAAAAGGTGTATCTAAAAAAACAGCCCTCATATATAGCGATGTTTTTAGTAATGAATCTCAAAATTCAGTTTATATAAAACCTGAAAATTTGCAGATTACGGGTGCATTTAAAATTCGTGGAGCTTACCATAAACTTTGCAGCTTAACGCACTCCGAAAGAGAAAGAGGAGTAATAGCTTCTTCTGCTGGAAACCATGCCCAAGGTGTTGCATATTCCGCGCAAAAGCTAGGTGTTCTTTCCACAATTGTAATGCCTAAAACCACCCCTCTAATTAAAGTCGAGGCTACAAAAAACTATGGAGCAAATGTAATTTTATTTGGCGATTGTTACGATGAAGCTTTTACAGAAGCAAAAAGGTTACAAAAGGAGAATAATTATGTTTTTATACACCCTTTTGATGATTTGGACGTAATGTATGGTCAAGGAACTATCGCTTGTGAAATTCTAGAGGAAATAGATGATATAGATTGTATTCTAGTACCTATTGGCGGCGGCGGTTTGATTGCAGGGATTGCTCTTGCAGCAAAATCCTTAAACCCTAACATTAAAATAATAGGTGTGGAACCTGAAGGCGCAAAGGCCATGAAGGAATCAATGGACAATAATGGAATAGTAAACCTTTCAACAGTTCGTACTATAGCAGATGGTGTAGCCGTAAAAAAACCTGGCGCACTAACATTTGAGATTATAAGAAACTATGTAGACGAAATTGTAACTGTTTCAGACTTTGATATAATGGAATCTTTTCTTCTTCTTTTGGAAAAGCATAAGCTTATTTCGGAGGCTTCAGGTGCATTATCCTTCGCTGGGCTTAAAAAAATAAAAGAAAAAGGTAAAAAAATCGCATGTGTTTTAAGTGGTGGAAATATTGACGTTGTGACAATCTCCTCCATGATAGATAGAGGACTGGTTTCAAGAGGAAGATTATTCTGCTTTAGTTTAGAAATGCCAGATATTCCCGGAGAGCTTGTCAAAGTCTCAACCATCCTTGCAAAGGTAAATGCTAATGTAGTAAAGCTAGACCATAACCAATTTAAAACTAATGATCGTTTTATGCAAGTTCAACTTGAAATTACTGCAGAAACAAATGGGCATAACCATGTAGCTAAAATTATTAATGAATTAAACAAAGGTGGCTATAAAGTTCATAAAATATATTAATTTATTATTACATTCACCCCATATAGCCCACTAATCCACACAAATATCACAAGGATCATTATGTAAAGAATTTAGTGCCTCATCTAATGTTTGACTTAATATAGTCTTACTCCTTGCTAATGTTTTACATTCATTATCATAATGATATGATTTACCTGATGGAGTATGATATATAATTTTACTATTACTTAATTGAGTAGGTGTTATCTTTGGTGATACTGAACTAGTATCACCATCTCCACTATTAGTATATTCACCAGCATAATTATAACTGCACGGCTTAGTATTAAATGTTATGCTTTCTCCATCAGAATATTTTCTAACACCCTAAGGCTTCCATAATAATTAAAGCTGTGTCCTCTATCGCTCTTTTAGTAATATCAATTTTTAAGCACCTTGTTTTTTTCATTATTTTTTCTGCATAATCTAACTCGTCCAATATTCTTTCATCATTTGCGTATTGAAAACTCGAATTAAGTCCATTGAATTTATCCATTCTATGTTGTCTTATTTCAATAAGCACATAGGGATTTATATTTAACCCTATGATCTTCTTGCTTGGAATACTATATAATTCTTCTGGGACAGGTACTTCTGGCATTAAAGGTATATTTATCGCTTTTATGCCTTTGTTAGCTAAATACATACATAATGGTGTTTTTGAAGTTCTTGAAACTCCAATAAGCACAACATCTGCATGTTTTAACCCATTATAATCCCTGCTATCATCATATTGTATAGCAAACTCCATAGCTTCTATTCTTTTATAATATTCCTCATCCATGTTCCATATTGCTCCAGGAATATATTCTGGTTGTTTATCTAATAGCTTGCCCGCAATTCCTATTGCCGGCCCTAAAATATTCGATACAATTATTCCTTTTTCTGCGCATCTTTGAACTAGAAATTCTTTTACATCTACCATAATTATAGTTGAAACAATCATTGCTTTGGAATTAGTATCAATTTTGCTAATTAAATCATTAACATCCTCAGCTGTTTTAATATATGGTATTTTTTTTACTATCGTATTACCCGGAAACTGGCTTGCTACTGATTTAGCTACAAGTTCTGCCGTTTCACCAATTGAATCTGATACCGCATATATTGTTAACATTTTTGTACATCATCTACTTTCTTTTGTTATTTTGTGTTTTTTTGTATACTTTTGTAATATTATTATACCATATAAAAATCGGATAATTCCATTAGAATTTTCTTATTTTATGGATTAGGTAAATATAATTTACCCATAAAAAACAATATAAATACAATATAATCGTTAAAAATATGATATAATATATCCTTAATGAACTATATATAGTCGTACATAGAAAGCACCGTCATATGAATAATGTTGGGAGTGACAAATTAATGAAAAATACAATATTAACACCTAATGGATTAAAAAAATTAGAAGATGAACTAGAACTACTCACAGGCGAAAAAAGAAGAGAGATAACATCAGCAATTAAAGAAGCAAAGTCACATGGTGATTTAAGTGAGAATGCAGAGTATGATGCAGCCAAAGATGACGAGGCCACAAATAATGATAGAGTAATTAAAATCCAAGAATTACTTCGAAACTCTACAGTTGTAGAGGACTACAGTAATGATAATCATTTAGGTCTTGGTGGTCAGGCCGATATTAAATTCCTTGATACCAATGATACTGAAAAAGTATGCCTAGTGTCTACTGTTGAGACTAACCCAGATTTAATGAATATAAGTATTGAATCTCCTCTCGGAATGGCAATATATGAAAAGGCTCTTGGAGAAAAATGCACTGTTATATCTCCGCAGGGTAATTACGACGTACTTATAGAAAAAATTTACTAATTATAAGAAAAGGGATAGTGATTATAAATCACTATCCCTTTTTTCTATGCAAGTAATTGATTTACAAGAGGACTTACCTTCTTGCTTTCGTACTTTCCCTTTAACTTAGGCATAGCAGCCTTCATAACTTTACCCATATCTTTACTACCATTAAAACCATTTTCCTTAATAACTTCAAGGATAATCGCTTTTGCTTCATCATCAGTAAATTGTTTTGGCATATATACACTAAACATTTCTATAGCAATTTCTGCTTCAGCTATGCTATCTTCTTTATTAGCCTGTTTCGCATAACCGAGGGTTTCATTTAACTGCTTAATTGTTTTTTCAATTATACTTATTAACTCATCTTCTGCAAGATCTCTTTTTAAATCCATTTCCTTATTTTTAACATCCGCCATTAAAGTTCTCATTGCAGTTAGTCTTATTTTATCTTTACTCTTCATGTATTTAATTACATCATCTTTTAGTGTTTGTTTTAACATATGAATCACCTCCTTGTCAATTTTATCACCTTATGGGAAACATAACAAGAGTGACTTGTGTAAGTTATAGCTTGAAGTTACCCCTTACTATTATATACATTAATATCTAACTCATTCATTCGTTTACTTGCAACGAGTCCAGTTACCATTGAATCACTAACATTAAGAGCTGTTCTAGCCATATCTATTAGAGGTTCTATAGCTATTAAAAGTCCTACAAGTCCTACCGGAAGTCCCATGGCTGACAAAACAGTTAATGCTGCAAATGTCGCTCCTCCACCAACTCCAGCTATACCGAATGAACCGATTGCTGTTATTATTATAAGTTTAATTAAAAACGCTGGTGCTAATGGGTCTATTCCTACAGTTGGAGCTATCATAACCGCCAACATTGCTGGATATATTCCCGCACAACCATTTTGTCCTATACTCGTTCCAAGAGAAGCTGAAAGATTAGCAATTCCAGATGAAACTCCAAGCTTATCAGTTTGAGTTTCAACATTTAGAGGAATTGCACCTGCACTTGTCCTTGAAGTAAATGCAAATATTAGTACAGTAGCTGACTTTTTCAAATACGTAAGTGGGTTTAGGCCATTAAATGCTAATATAATAAAATGTATAATAAACATTATTATTATAGCAACATAAGAAGCTAAAACAAACTGCAGTAATTTTACTATTTCAGAAAAATCACTCGTTGATACCACATTAGTCATAAGAGCCAATACTCCAAATGGTGTTAATCTGAGGATCATTGTTACTATTCTCATAACCACATCATGAAGTGCATTTAAAAGTTTTGTAAATACCTCTGCCGATTCTGGATTCTTCTTCCTAATTCCTATAGTTGCAACTCCTATAACTCCAGCAAATATAACTCCTGATAAAGTGGCTGAACTTCCCTGACCTGTCATTGCGTAAAAAGCATTCGTTGGTATTATCTCAACAATTTGATTTTGAACAGATGTAGCTTTAAAATCCTTCAAACTATCATCCAGCTTCTGTCCTTGTGCGGTTTCAGCTTCACCAGCTTGTATTCCACTAGCATCTAATCCAAAAGCCCCTGCTGTAAAAGCACCTACAGCTGCGGATATTCCAGCCGTTATAACAAGAACTGCTATGATTGTTCCAGCTTTCTTTCCAAGATTCTTTGAATTTTGATTAATAATTGCTGTTGAAATCGATACAAATATTAGTGGTATAACTATCATTTTTAACAGTCTTACATACCCCGTTCCCATGATACCAAACCAAGTGGTGGCCTCGGTAACTACTGGACTTGTCACCCCATAAATTAATTGAAGTGCTGCTCCATAAAAAATGCCTACCACAAGAGCCGAAAGAACTCTTACGGTAAATGAATAATGTTTCTTTTGCATCCATACTATAGTAATGACAAAAGCTAGCATTATAACGATGTTTAAGATTACTTGAACTTGTGTGTTCATATTATTGTCCTCCTCATAATTTTTTTATTAAATATTTTAAATTTATTATTCCTATCGCTTTAGTAAGGTATAATATATATAATACCATGGGTCTACTTTTGTTGTCAATATATTTTCTTTTTTTTGAAACTAAACACAATATTTTTCAGTCTAATACACAAAAACGGGCAACCCTTATGGGTTGTCCGTTTTGTCACTTGCCACGTGGGTGGCACCTACAATAACCACCGCTTTAAATAGGTCTCCATCAATTTCAATACTAAGACTCCCACCTTGAAGTTCTAGGATGCTCTTAGAAATTGCAAGTCCAAGCCCAGAGCCTTCGGTATTTCTGGACTTGTCTCCCCTTTTAAATCTTTCAAATATCTCACTATTATCAAAATCCATTTCATACGCGGAGATATTTTTCATAGTTATAATTATGTTATTATTTTCCTCTATTAACTCAATATACACCCTAGTTTTAGGCAGCGAGTACTTTAGTATATTATTTATGAGATTTTCAAATACTCTCCAAGTCTTTTTCCCATCTAAATTAGCATAAACCTTTTCCTCAGGTATCTTCACCTTAAATATTAGTGAAGAGCTATTAATTTTCTCATGAAGCTCTGCTAATGACTGCTGAAGTAGTGCGGTTACATCTACTTTTTCTAAATTAAGTTCTACC
The DNA here is from genome assembly GCA_038040705.1 of Clostridium sp. Classification (GTDB taxonomy): domain Bacteria; phylum Bacillota; class Clostridia; order Clostridiales; family Clostridiaceae; genus Clostridium_AD. The sequence goes on from JANZQE010000015.1 coordinate 8,014, forward strand.
TCACCACTTGCCATCTTAGATGCTTCAAATAAGTCGTCTATAAGCATTTTTAATCTCTGAGATTTCCTATCTAATACCTCTATATACCCTTTTGCCTGTTCATTTGTTAAATCTTCTTTTTTTAGTAAATCAACATAATTTATAATGGAAGTAAGTGGAGTTTTTAAATCATGAGACACATTAGTTATAAGTTCAGACTTAAGTCTTTCACTTTTTATCTCATTTTCCAAGGATTTTTTAAACCCAACCTTCATATTGTTTATGTTATGTGCTAGTTTAAAAAAGTCACCTCTCCCTCTTTCTTTTATAGTATAATTAAGATTTCCTGAAACTATCTCTTCCGTTCCTTTTAAAATGTCTTTGAAAAATCTTATTTTATTAATAAAACAAATCATTATAAATAATAGATAGCTAAGGAAATATACTATTGGTACTATTATAATCATTGAGCTGATCATTAATGCGAAAACTGCAGCTGGCACTGCTAACACCGCTAACAAAGTGAGTATAGTAAAACCTTTTTTAGAAAATCTATTAAACATACATTTTTTTACTTGTTCTCTAAACTCTTCTCTATTTTTATATAAATTATCTGCCACCATACAATTTATATAAAAGTAAAACACATAACTCGCCATAATAGTAAGGCTTACAATATGCGCATAATTATATGGTTTATAGAAAAACGTTACTTTTCTACCATAAACACCCATTATAACAAAGCAAATTACAAATATTAACACCCTTAAATCTAAGGGTACTACATCGTACCACTTTGTTAATTTTTGAATAAGCGGCATTTCTTCATTCTTTTTCTTTGATATATACATTAGTATAAGAAGTCCTATAATAAACGACACAAAGCCTATTATTGCTTCTTTAATGATTCTTTGTCTTACAGAATTATAATAATTATAATTGGTATATATATAACTACTTTTTTCTATGTCCTTTGGGATGATAAAATATGCCTTTCCACTATTACCTGACCAATTATTTTTTATACTATACAAGGCATTATTTTTTATATATAAATCTATATCTGAAAC
>JANZQE010000016.1:0-4685 GCA_038040705.1 Clostridium sp.
CAATTATCCTCATCTGAAGGGTCAACACAATCTAAACTACATAAAAATTTAACTACTTCCAAATGTCCATTCAAGGAAGCCCTTTCAACAGCACAATTATAACGAGATGAAGGGTCAACACATTCCAAACTACATAAAAATTTAACAATTTCCAAATGTCCATTTCGGGAAGAACATTTAACAGCACGATTATCATCAGATGAAGGGTCAACACAATCTAAACTACATAAAAATTTAACTACTTCTAAATTATTAGACAGTATATAATTACATAATGAATTTTCATCAACTAATTTCTTAGCTATATATCTATTATTATGAATTATACAAGTATCTAAATCAGTATACAAAAAAATCAAATCAATTAATTCATTTGCAATCATTTTTTATTATATTAAGATCCATCAACACTATTTAAACCTTTTAAAAATTTAACTACTTCCAAATGTCCATTCTCGGAAGCATATCTAATAGCACGATTATCACCAGCTGAAGGATCAACACAATCCAAACTTTTTAAAAATTTAACAACTTCCAACTGTCCATATTGAGAAGCATATCTAACAGCCCAATTATCATTAGCTGAAGGGTCAACACAATCTAAACTACATAAAAATTTAACAACTTCCAAATGTCCATATTGAGAAGCCCATTCAACAGCCCAATTATGACTAGCTGAAGGGTCAACACAATCCAAACTACATAAAAATTTAACAACTTCCAAATGTCCATGCGCGGAAGCATATTTAACAGCCCAATTATCATCAGCTGAAGGGTCAACACATTCCAAACTACATAAAAATTTAACAATTTCCAAATGTCCATTTTTGGAAGCACATTTAACAGCACGATTATCATCAGATGAAGGGTCAACACAATCTAAACTACATAAAAATTTAACTACTTCTAAATTATTAGACAGTATATAATTACATAATGAATTTTCATCAACTAATTTCTTAGATATATATCTATTATTATGAATTATACAAGTATCTAAATCAGTATACAAAAAAATCAAATCAATTAATTCATTTGCAATCATTTTTAATTTAAAAAATAAATTTATATAAATGAGATAGAAATATATATAACTTTTAAATAAAATATGGACTTCTACAATATACCTCATATAAACGCAGTCGAATATATTAATACAATAACAAATGAACATAAATACCCACAAGGGTATGGATCTTATGTAAAATATTGTGATGAATTTACAACATCTTTTAATTTATCAGGAATAAAGAATGGTTTTAGTTATATGCATGATTGTGATACTTTATATGATATTGAAATAGATGGTGAACCATCAGATGAATATTATATAATACTAAATGATGGATTACCTGATCAAGAATTAATTAAATTTAAATCATTTACTGATGAAGATCCTATTATACTTACAAGTGGTGAAATAAATACTATAGGTATAATATCAAATAATAATAATAAGAAGAAAATAACTTTTACAAAATGTTGGTATTCTAGTGATATAAGAAGAGAATTGTCTATAATCGAAACAAATTTTAAATAATTAAAATATGCCAGGTAGTTGTCGTTTATGTCGTGTAACCTTTTCGAGTCCATTATTTTCTACTGATATTTCCATAACCGATGAACCTTTTAATATATGCATAGATTGTGAAGACCAAATATATTGTAGTGAAGTAAAGGATTCTTGTGATGGTGATATTTTGAGAGTTGATGGAAAATTATTGTGTGCTATTTGTTATGAAAATTTATTATTTTCGGACTTATTATAAAGAAAAATGTTAGTAATTGTATTATCGATACTAACACTATGTTTTGGTATATACATGTGTTCGAATAAAAGTAATAAAAAAACTGAACCATATGTCTGGATTGATGACCCTAAAAATGATGTTGCTGAAGAATATCCAAATATTATAGATAGATATAAAATTTTAGGGGTCCGCGAAAGACAAGAACGAGCGTTAAAGGGTGGCGCTCATCGTGAAAGTAGACCAGGTATGAGTCATTCTAACGGTATCCAACGTAAAAATATTTTTTTAGGAATTAATCCATATGATACTGCAGGATATGAAAATTATCGTAAGAAATTATCAACCCGTGATTTAGATTATTATCAAGAAACTGATATTTTGAATCCAAAGGATTATCAACCTTCATATGAAGAAGATAGTTATAGAAAGGAACAGGAAAAATGGAGAAAGATGTATGATGCAAGACACGGTAAGCACACGGTTGGAACAGGTGGAACTAATGAAGGATATGGTGCAAGTGTAATTCCAGGTAATCCAGAATTTATACCAGAAACTGAATTCCATTTGAAGAAACTTCCAGTAGCATACAATGATATTGCACCATCTGTAACTCCTAATCGTGCTCCAATCGTTACTCGTGTTCATGAACAATTACATCAAAAGAAATATATGGTTAGTGATTTATATGGACAAGGTACTATCAAAGATAGGATCCCAGCCACTTCTGACCCTGTTCGTTTTCCAACAACACAGCCAAAAAAGGTTGGTGGATACTTTCGAACTGGAGAAGAGATATATTTCAAAAATACTGGTATATCCAAAGTTCAACAAAAAGAAACTAGTCAACGTCAATTAAATACCCAACCATTAGTAAAACAATTTGATGTAGATAGTCAAAGTGGAAATCAAAATTTATTCACAAATCATTATACAAGAGAAGAAGATTTATCCAAACAGATTACCAATTTTAGAGTACAAAATATGGATGAAACTATTCAAGGTGTAGCTTTTAGAGATAATTTACAAACCGCATCCAATGAGTTGGATATTTATGGAACTGATGGGATTAATGTAATTTAATGTATTGGATTCCGAGCCTAATAATTTTAGATATTCTTATATAAGTTACTAAATAAATATTAAATTAAAAAATCAAATCAAAATTAAATCAAAATGAATCCACTACAAATTTATCTTAGAGAGTTGAATATTATGGGACAAAGTGAAATAAATGAAATTGAAAAATGGTGGATTGAAAATTTATATTCAAAGTTGGATAATGTGGATGACGCTGATGACGCTGATGACGCTGATAATGCGGATATAATAAAACCAATTCCTAGGAAAATATCACAAGTTGAATGTGATATTTGTGAAAAGATGTTTCATAAATCTGGATTAAGTAAACATAAAAATGCGATTCATAACATTAATACAGTACTTAATAAATGTAAAAAAATTAAATGCAACATGTGTGGAGTAAGAATTCGTATAGATGGGATTAAGAAGCATCAAAATACCAACATATGTAAAAATTCTTATATTATTGATTTCTAATGTAGTATTTATTGTTTTTCATTCCAAGTACATTCTATTTCTTTAAAATAAATTTCTTGTACTCTACGACTACGACCTGGGGTGGTATATGTATCAGAAGTGTCAGTTATTTTGTCGATTTTGAAATTACCATTTCTAGGAAGTAAAATTTCACATTCATGATTATCTAAACAATATAAATTAAGTGCGCTACTATTTCGAGGTACCCTAATTTTTAGAAGCGCTACATTGTCCTTGATGTTAGTCCCGAACCGTTTATCAGCCGTGAACTCCATTGCTGTATTTCTTTGTAAAGATGTAGATATAAATGATTTTTCTATTAACTTAGGGAATTTATGTAAATAAATACCTTTGTACACAACCAAATCTTTTGTAGTCTTTGGACTGTTTGTAAAAATTTCATCTATATCTTTTATAACCTTTACTACTATTTGACTTTCTTCTTTCTCATTTCTCAATACCTCATGAACGTCTTCATGAAATGTACCAAGCTTTCCCCATATATATTTTCCCAAACTTTCTTTTAGAATTGGATTCAACTTCAAGATATAATCACAATTATTTTTATTGTAACATTCTTGTAACATGGCTTGTTGTGACCTCGTCGTTCTCTGTTGACCTGCAGGAACATCGGCAGAGTATTCGAATCCCTCGCTAAGAGCTGATCCTAATGAATTCCGGAGTACATTGACTTTATTTTTTTTGAAACTATTAATTATGAAATCTTCCACAACCATAGGAGAACACCATACATCATATATTATATGAATGTAAAAATAGTCATCAGAATTTTTAAGAAATGGAATATGACCAATTAACGTATTATAATGGTTTTTATGATAATAAGATTCCGTATCTCCTGATCGAACTATCCAAGGAGCGGAATATAAATTATCTAATGATGTGCTCTCTCTTTCCATTGTAACAGCAACACTACCTTTACCATTATCGGTTGGAAAATTAGTTGATATAACTCTTTTACTATCAGCGATTTGAAACAACATCAAAGTACTATTAACTTCAAGTAATTCTTTTATATAATGCACTGCCTTTCTTTTTTTATGAATATAAAAGATTAAATATGGTTTTTGAATTTGTTGACGTACATTATCTTCTTTAATACATCCTGACTCCCCTCCTTGCCCATCAATAGTATATAGACCATATTTATTGACCTCTATTAATTTATCAGCAATTTTGGAATGTTCTTCTTCTAAAGCATTAAACGAATCAATAACTCCAGAAAAGCTTAAAATATTTAAACGTAATAAATCTTCAAAATTATCTGAAGTAGTTTCTCGTCTTTCTTTCTCTCCCATCCATGGTTTTATTAAAGACATTTCTATTATGTTATTAATAATATTGTATAAAAAAAAA
>JANZQE010000017.1:0-9687 GCA_038040705.1 Clostridium sp.
CATGCTATAATTCCTACAGAGGAGCATGTAGATTTATCAAGACTAAACAAAGAAGAAAAAAGCATTTATGACTTAGTTATAAAAAGATTCTTAGAAGTTCTAAGTCCAGCTTTTGAGTATGAGCAAACTACTGTGAAAATAAATGTTAAGGGTGAAAGTTTTTCCGCAAAAGGAAAAATAGTTAAATCTAAGGGCTGGAAAGAAATAAGCAGTTCTGAGGGCAGCGAAGAAAAAGATCAATCACTTCCTGAAATAAGAAAAGGGGAAGAGGTTAAACTTACTTTAGTTAAATCACAAAATGAGAAAACAAAGCCACCTGCAAGGTATAATGAAGCAACGCTACTAACAGCTATGGAGCATCCAGGAAAAGATATTCAGGATGAGAGTTTAAGGGAAGCCTTGGATAATACTTCAGGCCTAGGAACCTCTGCAACAAGAGCAGATGTTATAGAAAAATTATTTAATATTTTCTATATGGAGCGACGCGGTAAAGATATTTTTCCAACATCTAAAGGAATACAGCTAATAGGGTTAGTTCCGGAGGAATTAAAATCTCCAGAGCTTACTGCCAAGTGGGAAAAACAGCTTCAACTTATAAGTAAAGGAAAAGCTAATTCCATGAATTTCGTAAAGGATATGAGAGAATATGCAGTTAAGCTTGTAAAAAACGTTGCAGCATCCTCCGAAGTATACAAACATGACAACGCTACAAGGGTTAAATGCCCTGGGTGTAGTAAGTATCTTCTTGAGGTTAACGGCAAAAGAGGTAAAATGCTGGTATGTCCAGATAGGGACTGTGGATATCGTAAAGGTGTATCACAGGTTTCAAATGCACGTTGTCCTACTTGTCACAAGAAAATGGAGATTAGAGGGGATGGCGACAATAAGATTTTTGTTTGTGGTTGTGGCTATAGAGAAAAACTTTCAGCTTTTACTAAGCGTCGAGATAAAGAAAAGAGTTCTTTAGATAAAAAGGATGTTAATAAGTTTTTGAATCAGCAGAATAAGAAAGATGAACCTGTCGATTCTGGTAATTCTGCTATGGCAGAGGCTTTTGCTAAGCTTAATTTAAAATAGTAATAAACAAACACAATGTATAAGTATTTTTATACATTGTGTTTATTTAGGGGCTGAATTATTGGGTGCTAGGATATATTAGGTTTAAGTAAAATATAAATTTTGTGAAAACATAGTAAGAATTGATAATTTAGTATCTTTAGTTGTAAAAGATAGTAATTACCCTGAGTAGTGTACTTAAATTTATTTTAATCAAGCTTAATTTAAATATAAAGAAAGACATATTAACTGAAAATACATATAATTGAAACAAAATATTACAAAATAACCAATAGTAAAAGATGTGAAAACTTCGTTTGCATGATAATATGTGTTCACAAAGATAAAAGCTTGCTTTGTATATTAAAATTAGGAAGGTGAGGTATAAAATATGAAGAATAGTTTGAGAACACTGATAGTAACTTTAGGTATTGTAGTAACAACAGGAATAGGTTCAACGGCATATGCACAAGATTTTAGTGCCCTCAATCATGCAGATAAACAAGGACATAGTATACAAGAGATGGCTGCTAAGTATGGTATCGAGGTGCCAAAGGGGTTAACTGCTGAAGAGGTTTTAGCAATTAAAACTAAAGTAACTAATAGATACAAGGCAACACCTACTAAGGTAGAAGCAAAGGAAGCTAATACTTGTAAGGAAGCACCAGCAAAGGAAGCACCTGTGACGGAAGCTCCAGAGAAGGTAACACCTGTGAAGGAAACTCCAGAGAAGGTAACACCTGTGACGGAAACTCCAGAGAAGGTAACACCTGTGAAAGAAGCTCCAGCAAAGGAAACACCTGCACCAACTTTATCAGAGGCAAATAAATTAGAGAATGAAGTTGTAGTATTAGTTAATCAGGAAAGAGCAAAACTTGGACTAGCTCCTTTAAAGAATAACGTGGAGCTTTCAAATGTAGCTAGATATAAGTCAGAGGATATGAGAGATAAAAACTACTTTTCGCATACATCACCAACTTACGGATCTCCTTTCGATATGATGAAAAAGTTTGGTATAGATTATATGGCAGCTGGTGAAAACATTGCAAAGGGTCAGACAACCGCAGCGGAAGTAATGAAATCATGGATGAATTCTCCAGGACACAAAGCTAATATTTTAAGTGAGGATTTTACTGAAATAGGAGTTGGAGTAGCAAAAGATGCTAATGGAACTATATATTGGACACAACAATTTATAGGAAAATAAATAATTGAATGGGATCTGTGTTTCTAAATATTGTACTTTGCAATATTTAGAAATGCAGATTTTTTGTTATGCAATAAGATTATTTATATTTTAATAATTATAGTTATTTACATTAAATTCATATTATTTTACAAAATGTATGTTAATGAATTCTATGCTATAATAGGGTACATACAGTAAAAAATATAGAATATGGAACCAATCATACATATTCCTAATTTCAACAATTCAAGAACATAATAAAAAGAAAGAAGGTATATAAAAATGGCAGTTAATTTAAAAAAAGGTCAAAAAGTAGATTTAACAAAGACGAATCCAGGATTAAAAAAAGTGCTAGTAGGACTAGGCTGGAGTACAAACAAGTATGATGGTGGTTCAGACTTCGATTTAGATGCAGCAGCATTTTTAACAGGAGAAGATAAAAAAGTAACCAACGATGCGGATTTTATATTCTACAATAATGCAGAACATGCATCCAAATCAGTTAAACATATGGGAGACAATAAAACTGGAGCAGGAGAAGGAGATGATGAACAAATACTCATTGACCTATCTTTAGTACCAGAAGCTATTAAGAAAATTTCCTTTACTGTAACAATTAATGAAGCTGAAGAGAGAAGACAAAACTTTGGACAAGTTTCAGATGCATATATTAGAGTAATGAGTGGAGATGGATCTACCGAGTTAATTAAATTTGACCTTGGAGAAGACTTCAGTATTGAAACAGCACTAGTAGTTGGAGAATTATATAGAAATGGAGCTGAATGGAAATTTACTGCATTAGGTAGCGGATTTGAAGGTGGCCTTGGAGCTTTATGCACTAACTTTGGAGTTAGTATTTAACGACATTTCATAAGGAGGAGTAGTAATATGGGAGTTAACTTAATTAAAGGTCAGAAGGTAGATTTAACAAAAGGGAATTCAGCATTAAAAGCATTAGTAGTAGGCTTAGGTTGGGATAGTAGCAATGGTGGCAAGACTATTGACTGTGATGCTTCAGCTTTAATGTTAGGTGAAAACGGGAAATTATCTAATACCAAAAGTATAATATACTTTGGAAACAAGAAAAGCAAGTGTAATAGTGTAATTCATCAAGGTGATAATCTTACTGGTGCAGGGGACGGCGATGACGAACAAATAGTTATAGATTTAGTAAAAGTACCAGATGATATATCTAAGATAGTTTTCGTTGTTAATATTTACAATTGTGCATCTAAGGGACAGCATTTTGGAATGATTAAGAATGCTTACATCAGAATTATGGATAAATCGGCTAATGGTGAGTTGGTTAAATTTAATCTTTCTGATGATTACAACAACATGACATCATTAATAATGGGCGAAGTTTACAGAAACAAAGGAGAATGGAAGTTTACAGCAATAGGAGAAGGTTCTACTGCGACTAGCATTACAGAATTATCAGCAAAATATAAGTAATAAGAATACAAAAAAATAAGTAATTAAATACATATCTGTGCATATAAATATTAGATTTAACAATATTTACATGCATGGATTTTTTTTATGCAATAAAATGATTCGAAGTAATTTTAACTTGTGAATTTATATAACTAAAGTTGCCACTAAGTTCATACATTATTGTATGGATTACATGTTACACTTAACACTATAATATGAGAAGGGATAGTGAAGAACGATGAAAGCAATGAGAAGGATAGAAAGAAAAATGGATGATGCGGAAACACTTGAACTCTTAAAGAATGGCGAGTATGGCGTGCTTTCAACCTGCGGAGAGGATAATAATCCTTATGGTGTACCATTAAGTTATGTTGTTATAGATAAAAGTATATACTTTCATTGTGGAAGTGTTGGCACTAAATTAGACAATATTAGCATACATGACAAGGTAAGTTTTACGGTAGTTGGAAAAACTAAGGTTTTGAAAGATAAATTTAGTATGGAATATGAAAGTGTAATAGCTTTTGGACGTGCTATAAAGTTAAAAGATGAGGAAAAATATGAACCACTAATGGAATTTATAAGAAAATATAGCCCGGAGTTTATAAAAGATGGGCAGTTATATATAGATAGAGCAAAGGAAAAAACAACATTAATTAAAATGGAGATATATAGTTTTAGCGGAAAGCATAGAGTATAAAGAATACTGAAAAAGAATATAAATATATTATATTAAAAATTAATTAAAGTGAATCTTGAGTGAGGTGAATAAATCATTTGATGAAATATAATAAATTAGAGAGAGTGATAGAATGAAATTTTTAGAAAATATAGAAAATGGAACTATAGATATAAAAAAAATGGGAATAATTAAAGCTCTTGTCGTAATGATTATATCAATCTTGTTGGAGGGGTTAGGACAAGTACCTGAAGAGTTTTTAAATTTATTCTCTGGTAGGCTCGAAAGGACAGTACCGTTTGTAATTTTTATTGCAGGGGTAATGGTTAAATATTATGTTATTATTGTTTTACTAAAGTGGCTTGGGAATAAAACAACTAACCCAAAACCCAAACAACATCTGAATGTAATGAGCTTTGTTTATGTAGCTCTTATGATTATAGCATTTCGTGTAATGTTTGATAACAGTTTAAATTTGTTGATTAGTAAGATTTCCATGCCGAATTTTATTAATGAGGTTTTTCAAGAACAGGCTGTTTCACCAATTATATTAATATTTAGTATAGTGGTGGTAGCGCCTATATACGAAGAAATTATTTTTAGAGGGATATTATTAAAGGGAATGGCTAACAAAATAAATCCGGCTATTGCTCTTGTGATATCTGCATTATTTTTTGCTGTAGTTCATTTTAATGTTCCTCAAGGCATAAATGCATTTTTTCTAGGCTTAATTATTGGGGTTATATATTTGAAATCTAATTCAATTTATTTAGGTATATTCACTCATTTTGCAAACAACTTTCTGGCGATTACAGTTTCATCAGCGTTTGTAGGAATAGAAGGAAAGTATGCTATGGAGATGCATGGAATGTTTTTTATTTTTGGATTCATACTTTTGATTACATCGTATAAGGGATATAATCAAAATAAAATTATAAATGTACCTGATATATATAAGGAATTTGTTGAAATATAAGTTGAACAGTAAACCCCACCCCATAACAATTAATATTGTTATGGGGTGGGGTTTTTATTAAAGAACTACAGAATTATTATCTGCTTAAAGGGTTAAAATATAAGTGGTACTAAATGCAAAGCAATATTACAATTTTATATTAAAATGTTAAAATTTAAGAACAATTTAAGGTTATATTAATCTATTCTTAATAATGTTAGTGTACAATAAATGTATAAATAAGGTTAAATTAGATGGGAGTGACGATAATGCCTACGATAAATATGCTTTCTTCAGCAGATAAAGTAAAAGGTCAAGGGGTTGGATCTGCTTATCTTGAGCAAGTAAATTTAGTTCAAAACGGATTAGAAAAAGAATATAAAGTTATAATTAATAAAAGAGTAAGAGCAGATATAATGCATTATCATACTATTGATTTAAAACATTACTTAAGTGTGCCTTTTGCCAAAAAAAAGGGTGTAGCAGTGGGTTATGTACATTTTTTACCAGAAACAATCGAAGGAAGTATAAAATTACCTAATTTAATAAAAAAAATTTTTTATAAATATATTATAAGTTTTTATAACAGTATGGATTATCTAGTTACGGTAAATCCTAACTTTATATCTAAACTTGAAGCTTACAATATCGATAGGAAGAAAATAACGTACATTCCAAATTTCGTTTCAGAGGAGAAATTTTATAATCTTTCAATTGAGGATAAGTACAAAGCTAAGGAGAAATTGAAGATTGCAAAGGATGCCTTTGTTGTGCTTGGAGTAGGTCAAATACAAACTCGAAAAGGGGTTATGGATTTTATAGATATTGCAAAGCAAATGCCTGAAGTCCAATTTGTTTGGGCAGGTGGATTTTCCTTTGGAAATATCACAGATGGATACAAGGAATTAAAGCATCAAATAGAAAATGCACCTAAAAATATTCTATTTACAGGAATAGTGGAAAGAGATTTGATGAATGATATATATAATGTGTCAAATGTTCTTTTTATGCCATCTTACAACGAGCTCTTTCCTATGTCGATTCTTGAGGCTATGAATACTTATACGCCAATATTATTAAGAGATTTAGAGCTATATGAGGATATATTGTTTGATTATTACCTAAAAGAACATGATAATGAAGGTTTTATAAGTGCTTTAGAAAAATTAAAAAGTGATTCTGTATATTATAAACAGGCTGAAGAAAAAGCGATAAGAGGGCACAATTTTTATTCTAGAGAGAATGTACTTGCTATGTGGGAAGAATTTTATAAAAAGGTATGTGCCGTAAAGGATAGGTAAGAGGCTAATGAAAAATTATAAATTTAATTTAATACTAGGAATATCATCCGGAGTTATATTTATTTTGCTTATTGTATTCACAAATGGGTGGATGGATTTAATACATCAAATGAATAATTTGCAAATTGGGTGGTTAATTGCAGCAGCACTTTCTATGTTTTTATATTGGGTTTTTGAAGCTAAAACTTTGCAAAGTGTTATATTTTTAATAAAGAAAGATTATAAATTTAAAGAGGCATTTAAAGTCACTATGACAGGACAATATTTCAACTCAATTACTCCCTTTGCATCCGGGGGACAGCCAATGCAATTATATACACTAACAAAACAAGAATTAGGATATGGCAGTGCTGGTTCAGCACTTATGATTAAATTTATTATATACCAAACAATATTAACTATATATTCATTGATTCTTATACTTTGGAAGGCGCCTTTTTTTAAAAGTAAAATGAGTAACTTATTTTACTTAATAACAATAGGATTTATAGTTAATGCCAGTGTGATTATATGTTTAATTATATTCTCAAAACATCGAAAATTAACACATAAAATAATCATGTTTTTATCTAAAATATTAACTAAATTTAAAATAGTAAAAGATATATCAAAAATGGAAAATCGTATCAATGACAATTTAGAAAAATTTCATGACAATATGGAGATAGTAAAACATAGTAAGATATTGATGTTAAAGTCGATTATGTATACAATATGTCAACTGACAATATATTTTAGTATTCCTTATTTTATTTATCTTAGTTTTGGAATGAGAGGTGCTAGCTTAGGTAGCATGATAGCTGGAACTGCGTTTGTAATCATGCTAACAGCATTTATACCATTACCTGGAGCTATTGGTGGAGCAGAAGGTGCATTCTTCATGTTTTTCACTTTGTTTTTTCTATCTAATAATATAATGGCAGCTATACTATTATGGAGGGTAATAACATTTTATTCCTGTATAATTTTTGGGTTTTATGCTGTTATGAGGAATTAATTAAAAAACCAATAAGGAAATTATAGTATTTAAAGGGGAATTGATTATGAATATTGGAATTTTTACTGACGCTTATTATCCACAAGTAAGTGGAGTAGTTACTTCTACTATGATATTAAAAAATGAATTGTCTAAACTTTCGCATAATGTAACCATTATAACAGTTACACATCCGGATGGCGAGGAGCAAGAAGGTATTATTAGATTGCCTAGTTTACCATTTTTTCTTTTACCTTCTCAAAGAGTTGGGATGATATATTCACATAAAATTATGAATAAGATAAAAAAATTAGACTTAGACATAATACATACACAAACAGAATTTAGTATAGGTCTATTTGGAAGAATAGTTGCTAGAAAATTGGATATACCTGTAGTTCACACGTATCATACTATGTATGAGGACTATATACATTATGTATCCCGCGGTATAATGCTTAAGCCAGCTTCTGAATTTGCTAAAAAAGCAAGTAAACTATATTGTAGAGATTGTAGTGCTATCATAGTACCAACTCTAAAGGTTAAGGATGCATTAGAGAATTATGGTTTAACAAGACATATAGATGTAATACCTACAGGAGTTAATATTGAACCCTTCCAAAAAAGTAATTATGACAAAGATATTATTAATGACGAGAAGAGATCTTTTGGAATAAGTGAAAACCAGCCAGTTGTACTATTCATTGGGCGCATAGCAAAAGAAAAAAGCGTAGATATAATTATAAGAAGTATGAAAGGGCTAATTTATAAAATACCAGACTGTAAACTTTTAATTGTAGGTGACGGACCAGAGCGTGAGAACTTAGAAATTTTAGCGAGGGAGCTTGGCATTGAAAATTCTGTAGTATTTGTCGGTGAAAGACCTTACGCAAATATCGGAAAGTATTATCAGATGGGGGATGTGTTTGTTGGTGCATCACTAACTGAAACACAAGGATTAACATTCACAGAGGCTATGGCAGCGCAAATCCCTGTGGTCGCTAAATACGATAAAAATTTGGATGGTACAATTAGGGATAAATTTAATGGAAGATTCTTTTATAAGGATGAAAATTTAGCTGACATATTATATGAAACTTTAATGGATAAAGAGGTATCAGGAATAATGGTTAAAAACGCTTATGATGGGATAGGGCCATTATCCTCGACGTACTTTGGTGAGAACGTTGAGAAGGTTTATATGGAAGTCGAGAAACAGACTTATATGTTACAAAATCAAAAGGTAACATAAGTGAATTATATGAATAAAAAATAATGATTGGTAATATACTCTTTTTTATATTATAATATACTAAATAGACAAAACTAAAGAGGTTTTTTGTTTAAATATTCAAAAGCCACTTTAATATGAGGGGATGTAGCTCAGCTGGGAGAGTACTTGGATGGCATTCAAGGGGTCGTGGGTTCGAGTCCCATTATCTCCACCAAAAAACTCGCTGTACAGCGAGTTTTTTTTAATACAGAGAATTATTTAAACACTGGAGGTAAAAAACATGACCACACAGATAGTTATTGTACTTATTCTTTCATTTGTTATTTCAGTTATAGCAACACTAGCATATGCTGTAAGAATTGTGGGAGTAAGAACAAGGAGAATAGCGGTTTCGTTTGCAGTGTTTAATATTTTTGCATTGGTATCTAGAACTGCATATACAATACAAGGACCATTATTAAGTAAAACTATTGAAAATAGAATAATACAGGGGACAGCAAGCAATATGTTAGGTACCTTTAGATGGATTTTACTTGCGCAAACCATAGCGACAATTACAGGGGCTCTTTTAATTCCAACATTTATAAAGGTTTTTAGCAGGGCAGTGGAATCTTTTAGTACTCATCGTTCTATGCCTAAACTTTTATTGCATGGGTTTTCTAAATCAGGGATAGAACAATTTAAAAAGAGCATTACTAGGCCTCAAAAAGAAAATTTCGAATACTTGCGTTACATTATCTTCTGTTATAAATGGAGGAGCAACATTAATACTATTTATATTTGTGGATCCATATGTTTCTATGTTAACTGATGATGTTATAAGGGGAGAATGTTTAGAGATAGAATTTGATAGATGTATT
>JANZQE010000018.1:0-5897 GCA_038040705.1 Clostridium sp.
CATCTGCCTTACAAGCAGAGGGTCACAGGTTCGAACCCTGTTGTTCCCACCATATATGGCCCAGTAGCTCAATTGGTTAGAGTGCCGCCCTGTCACGGCGGAGGTCGACGGTTCGAGTCCGTTCTGGGTCGCCATATGTTTGCTAGCATGGCTCAACGGTAGAGCAGCTGACTTGTAATCAGCAGGTTGTAGGTTCGATTCCTATTGCTAGCTCCAAAAAAACAGTCCTAAACATTTGTTTAGGACTGTTTTTTTTGGTTTTTGCATTTTAGTTGCAATTAACTATTGCGAAAATTATAAGGCACACATTACTATAATTTATGGTAATGTGTGCCTTATAATTATAAAAATATTTAGATTATTTTGGTTTACTTAAATTTTTCTTTATTCGTATGTCTTCACAAAAGAATTTGCAAGCTGTAAAATTTCCAAGTAATCTTGAAGTTATTCTCTCGGAATAAGTATTAGCTAAATTTCCAAGAGTTAAATTAGTTGAAACTAGCATTTTCTTTTGTTTTAATAATTTCGTGTTAAGTAGATTAAACATTTCCATTTTAGTAAAATCTGAAATTTGCTCAGTACCTAAATCATCAATAATAAGAAGGTCACAATTTATTAGCATCTCTTCTAAAGAAGTATCACCATTAAATCGAATGTCTTTTAAACCTTTTATAAGTTCCTCAGCAGTCCTATATACCACAAAAAAACCCTTATCCATTAATTCCTTAGTAATACAGTGAGATAGGAAAGTTTTTCCTGTGCCAGGACCACCGTAGAATAATAAATTTTCATCAGAGGTATCAAAATTTTTAAGGAAGCTCATTGATTTAGATAAAATCTTTTCTATATTTTTTTTTGGAGATTCTGATTCAAGATCACTTTTTTTAGAAGGATAGAAATCTAATTTAAAATTATCAAAGTTATTGGTTTTTAACATGTTTTTAAGTTCGGAACCAGTGTAATAAACATCTATAACTTTCTGCTTAAAACATGAGCATTTAGCATTTCCAATAAAACCTGTATCTTTACATTTATTACATTCAAAATGCAAGTTGAGATAATCCATATCAAAACCGTTAGAAACTAGTAGTTCAGACTTTTTCATTCTTAAATCCATTATTTTTTCTCTTAAAGTGTGCAAGTACTCATCTCTATCATTAATGCTTTTCATGGCACTAATAGATAACTCTATACATAACCTACCTATTTTTTTATCTAGTTCAATTATTTCTGGGTGAGTCTTTTCTATGTGAGTTTTTCTATTTCTAAAATTGTCTTCTTCTTTTAGTCTTACTTTATCATATAATGCTATTATTTTTGTTTGATATCCTTTAATCATTATTATCCCATCCTAGTAATTTTTTTTCAAGTTCATCGAAGTCATAGGCCCTTTGTTCATAATCGTTAAAACTTCCCTTGGCGGGTTTGGCACCAGCAGTATTGCCTTTGGTGCTGAGTACTCTTTTTTTATCTTTTTTCTCAATCTCCTCTAAAGAAGTTATACCATCTTTAAACCAACTATTTAAAATACCATCAATATATTTAAAGTCTGCCCTGTTAAGCCTTGCAAAACAAATATCGCA
Organism: Clostridium sp.; assembly: GCA_038040705.1. GTDB lineage: Bacteria > Bacillota > Clostridia > Clostridiales > Clostridiaceae > Clostridium_AD. Next base: position 1,584 of record JANZQE010000018.1, read on the forward strand.
AGCTTTAAATATAATTTCAAGGGAAAATTTATAAACATTTATCCACTTATCAAGTATTTGTTCTTGGGGTTTCATTATTTCTGGTGCTTTTATTCCTAGGTAATTCAATATTTTTCTGATATTTATCCATTTATCCTCGTGTTTTCTTATATAGGTTTGTGCATCTTCAATATTTTTAATATCGGAATCATGCCACGCGATTGCAATGGTTTCAATGTATCTATAGTCCACTTTACCCTTTGATACACAATATTGAATTAACAGAAGTATTAGTTCGGGGGCAAAACCATAATCCTTTTGCCAACTGAGATACATCGTCATTTCTTTTGGAGAAAGAGGTCTGGCAATTAGTTTTTCAATATCCTGAAGCATACCCTTAACTGAGACATTAGCTAATTCTTCAATTAAATTTATACTTTGTGTGTTATCAGTAGGAATATCCAATAAATCTAAAAAATCGATATTAAAGTTACCCATATTATCAATGGCAGTCATTTTAATTAGATTTTCATCATTCCAATAGTTCCAGGCATTAACGACATCTGTTTCTAGAAGTCCTAGTGTATTTGCGATAACTGAAGATGTTGCGCCTATTTCTCCGCAGGCGCAATATTTTAAACCAAGAAGATAAACTTTAACGAATTCTCCTCTAGCTCTAGGCATGAACTTATCTATAAAAATATTACTCACAGGAGTATATTTGAAATTTTCATTCTTAAACATGAAAGTACTCATAAAATCACTACCTCTCTTTTTTAATATAAAACTATAAGTTTAAATTATACTTACTACCTTAGTTTATAAAAATTATATTATTCAAACTATAGTATACCACATAGCTGAAAATAGAAATAAAAAATATAATTCATAAATGTATATTATTACTAGGATAGGGTATATTAAGTAAGTACCATAGGAGGTATAGAGTGAATATTTTAAAAAAGAACAAAACAAGTATAAGTGTGATAATCATAACACTTATAGTTACAGCTAATATTTTATATTTCAATGTTTATAGGGTTTGTGGTTATAAAGTATCAATTGGAGGTAACACCATAACCTTTGTAAAAAGTAAGAAGGAGTTTACTAGGATATATAATGAATTACGAAGCGAAGTTAAATCTAAATACAACAATGTAATTATAACAGAAGATTTTACATTAGATAAAGCGCAGGTAGTTGATTATAATATGTTTCTAAGTGGAGATAACCTTAAGGCAGTAATGTTAAAAAAGTTCGATATATTAGTCGACGTATTTTTAATGAAGTCTGATGGTGAAAAAGTAGCATATGTGGAAAGTGAAAAGGTAGGGGAAGAAGTTTTAAATTCTGTAAAAGTCTATTATTCTAAGAAAACTGTTATGGATAATGTTAGAAATATAGATATAGAAAATAAAATCAGCTATGAGCATAGTGTGATTAAACTAGGAGACTTACATAAAAACCATGAAATTATAAGTGATTTAATAGAATATAACGATAAAGCTAAAAAACCACTTATAACTGTGAAAGTAGTAGGCAGTATAACAAAAGAGCAAAACATATACCCTGCTACGATTATGAAATCTTCGAGTAAACTAAAAGAGGGAGTTAATAAGGTCGAAAAGGAGGGGGTTAACGGTGTAAAAAAAGTTACTACTGAGATAATAGCCCTCAATAATAATACTGTTTCTCAAAAATCACTAAAGGAAGAAATTATAACTAAAGTGCAGAACAAAGAAATATTAGTAGGAAATTACAAACCAATAATCCTTACGAATGCCAATATAATAAGTCCATCAAGAGGAAGTATAAGTTCGAATTTTGGTATGCGTTGGGGGAAAATGCATCAAGGAGTTGATATAGCTGCAAATTTGGGTACGACAATAAATGCCGTATTAGATGGTACGGTCATTTTTGCTGGATGGCAGGATGGATATGGTAAGGTAATACAACTTTCCCATATCGGAGGTATACAAACTACATACGCACACTGTAGTTTTATAGATGTTAAGAAAGGTGAAACTATAAAACAGGGCGAAAAAATAGGAGAAGTAGGAAGCACTGGGAATAGTACGGGACCTCATCTGCATTTTGAAGTAAGAAAAAATGGTGAGCCTCAAAATCCCGAAAAATACGTAAGGCAAAACAAATAGATGAGTAGTAAAAGCATTCTCTAAAAGGAGGGCTACTTTTGAGACGTATTAGTGTAAAAGAATTAGTTAAGGTAGAACATGATAAATTTGCATTCGGATTAGATAAGTATGTTAAAACAGAAGGTGTAGGCAGTAGGCTTATAAATATCCCCACAGTAGTTACTGGGCTTAATAAGGATGGTACTATAATACAACAAGAAATTGAACCTTATGCATATGAGGTCATTGATCAAAATAACGGGTTTACAGATTAGTTTTTCTAAAATTTGGAGAGAGCATATAACTAAAGTATGATTCGTGAAATTTAGTTATATGCTTTATTTTAGTGTAAATTTTTCACAAGATAACCCCGTGGACTGTTTTACTAGTATATAGGGGGAATTTAAAGATTTAAACCCATAAAATTTGCACCCTTTAGGGAACGAAACATCCCAAGTAATATAATAATACTTGCATTTAGTACAATTTATTTTTTGATTAACCATAAAAACTCCTTTAATAAAAACTCTAATATAATGATAGCATGTTTTGAGGTATAAAAAAATAGATATAGTTTATTTAAAACTTATATCTACTTTTAAAAAAAAAATTAACCGCCAAGAGTTACATCTTGGTCATTGTACCAATTTAAAGCCTTTGATAAATGCTCTGGTTTAAAATCAGGCCAGAAGTCATCTATAACATAAAAGTCGGAATATATGGATTGTAACGGTAGAAAACCGCTAAGACGTCTTCTTCCACCCCAACGAACAATCAAATCTACTCTAGAAATATCGCTTGTTTTTATGCAGTTAAAGATATTACTTCTTTTGCTGCTTTTATTTTTGTCAAGATTACTTAAATCCCATTCCCATCCATAATTTACAAGAAAGTTTAGTTTTATACCACCCTTGCCAAAGGTTCTGCGGGAGGTATATTCAAGTAGTTCTTTAGGAAACATAGGCGAGTTACTATTTCCTACTACTAATAGCTCTGCGTCCTGTGTACTTAAAAGCTTTACTGCATCTACGCAAGCTTTTACAAATGCTTCTCTTTGCAAGGGTGGCCTTTTTGTATTGTCAGTAGTAAACCCATAATAAGTTATTTCCTTTACACCCATAGCTTTACAAATCTTATACAAAGACAAACCAGGATCTAGTCCAAAGGAATATCCTTCATCTTTTGCTAGCCCATTATCCACAGACCACCGTCTATTTCCATCTGGAATTATTCCGATATGATTTGGAACTCTCATCTTATCACCCTTTACCTGTTAATTTTTACAGCTTATAAATGATAGTATCTCCATTATTGCTATATTAATCCTCATTTTTTATAAAATGTTATTAAATTTTTTTCTGTAACCGCATTTTCTGCACAGTTCTTCAACCGCTTCTCTTCTAGAAAAGCCATTATAAATGTTATTAGCTCTTTTATTATTAACTATATCAGAAAAATGTGTTTTATGAATATTACCTAGGTTAATTACACCTTCTCCATCAAGGCAGCAAGGCACTACTGTGCCATCTACTAATATGGCTACTTGATTTCTAAGGCCATAACAAAAGCTAGGGTTATTGTCTTCCTCTACTTTTAAATCTGGCCACTGAAATTCATGATCTTGATTTAAATATACCTTATCACTGATCTTAATACCACGACCTGGATGTATTTCCTCTTCAATTTTATAAGGTAGTTTGAAGGCGTTTTCGATAACAGAAAGTAAATCGCAATTTTTCTTGTCTTTGTGATTTATGCTATTATCCATATCTAGATTCCATAATCTTAGGGAAAATAAAGTATCGGTTGCATTTATAGCTTCTTTTACAAAGGAAATAATATTATTAACATATTCATTTTTATCAGAAACACCTTCATTGCCGTCAAAACTGTGCAAGGAAAAGTTAATTTGTCTTAATGAAGGCTTAAACATTATATTGTACTGAACTTCCTTTATAAGAGTTCCATTTGTGGTTATATTAACCTTAAAACCTTTTTTATAACTTAAATCCAAGAAGTCGCCTAATTTTGGATGTAGAAGCGGCTCTCCTTTAACATGAAAATATATATAATCGGTATGAGGTTTTATTTGGTCTAATATTTTTTCAAAGGTTTCTATACTCATAAATTCAGGAGACCTAAGTGTCTCTGGGCAAAAACTACATGAAAGATTACAGACGTTTGTAATTTCTATATAAAA
>JANZQE010000019.1:0-3428 GCA_038040705.1 Clostridium sp.
ACGAAGGATACATTGATTCTTATGGCTTTCCTGTATTCAACACACCAAAAGAAGGGGTTGAAGATCCGCACGGAACAAAAATAACACAAGGCGTAATAGAGTATTGGGATAATGAAGTAGAAGGTTTAAAGTCTGATCAAGATAGTTTAAATGAATTATACAGACAGTTTCCACGCACAACAAAGCACGCGTTTAGAGATGAATCAAAACAATCTCTATTTAATCTTACAAAAATATACGAGCAAATAGATTTTAATGAAGATCTTAAGAACTCAATTAAAGTAACCAAAGGAAGCTTTCAATGGGAGAACGCTAAGCAAGATACTAAAGTAATATTTGTACCAAACAAAGATGGTAGATTTTTAGTGACTTGGGTTCCACCTGCGCATCTTCAAAATAAAAGATATATAAAAAATGGTACTAATCATCCTGGCAATGATCATTGCGGAGCATTCGGTTGTGATCCATACGATATATCAGGCACTGTGGACGGTAGAGGATCTAATGGATCACTTCACGGTTTAACAAAGTTTTCAATGGAGGATGTACCTCCAAATATGTTTTTTTTAGAATATATAGCTCGGCCTCAGACTGCTGAGATATTCTTTGAAGACGTTCTAATGGCTTGTGTATTCTACGGCATGCCTATATTAGCTGAAAACAATAAACCTAGACTATTGTATTATTTCAAGCGTCGAGGCTACAGAGGTTATTCAATTAACAGACCCGATAGAAAATACAACAAACTGTCTGTGACAGAAAGAGAGCTAGGCGGAATACCTAACTCTAGTGAAGACATTAAACAAGCACACGCTGCGGCAATTGAAACTTACATAAATGATTTTGTAGGTAGAAAAGAAACAGGTTATGGAGATACATATTTCCAAAGAACATTAGAAGATTGGGCTAAGTTTAATATCAATAATAGAACAAAGCATGATGCATCTATTAGTTCTGGTTTGGCTTTAATGGCTTGCAATAAACATAGATATGCACCTAATGCGCCTAGGCAAAAAGCTAAAGCAGTAGATTTAGGTTTTAGAAAGTACGACAACAAAGGAAATACATCAAAAATAATAAGTTAAATGAATATATATACTAATACCAGAAGCTCATTTCCTAGCCAAGTAGTTAGTGACACGGAAAAAGCTAGTTTAGAATACGGAAGTCAAGTAGCGCAAGCTATAGAAGGCGAATGGTTTTCTGCGGGTAGAACAACAGGTAATAGGTATTTAACTAACTGGAATAGCTTTAATGAATTAAGATTATACGCTAGAGGCGAGCAGTCTATACAGAAATACAAAGATGAACTATCTATTAATGGTGATTTATCTTATTTAAACCTAGACTGGAAACCAGTACCTATACTGTCTAAATTTGTAGATATAGTGGTAAATGGAATATCTGCTAGAACTTACGATATAAAAGCTTACGCTCAAGATCCTGCTTCTATAAAGAAAAGAACAGACTATGCTTCTAAGATATATGAAGACATGTTGTCTAAAGAGTATTTAGATAATTTAAAAGCAACTCTTGGAATAGATTTATATCAAGCTTCTAATCCAGACTTATTACCAGAAACAGACGAAGAACTAGAACTTCATATGCAGCTTAGTTATAAGCAATCTATAAAGATAGCTGAAGAAGAAGCTATATCAACTGTTTTTGCTCAAAATAAATACGACCTAGTAAAACGTAGGCTTAATATGGATTTAACCGTATTAGGTATTTCAGCATGTAAAACTAATTTTAATACCGCGGAAGGTATAACAGTAGACTACGTTGATCCTGCATATATGGTATACTCATACACAGAAGATCCTAACTTTGAAGATGTATACTATGTTGGTGAGTTAAAATCTATAACTATACCTGAACTCAAAAAAGAATTTCCAGATATAACTGAGGACGAATTAAAAAGAATTCAAAACACACCTAGCAATAGCTCTTACGTTACAGGTTGGGGTAATTACGATGAAAACACTGTTCAAGTTTTGTATTTTGATTACAAGACATATCAAAATCAAGTTTTTAAAATAAAACAAACAGATCAAGGTTTATTAAAAGCTATAGAGAAAGACGATAGCTTTAATCCTCCAGAGAATGATAGTTTTGAAAAAGTTTCTAGATCTATAGAGGTATTATATAGTGGAGCTAAGGTATTAGGCACAAACACAATGTTGAAATGGGAACTAGCTAAAAATATGTCTAGACCTATGGCGGATACTACTAAAGTAGAAATGAATTACGCTATTTGTGCACCTAGAATCTATAAAGGACGTATTGAATCTCTTGTTAGCAAGTGTATTGGTTTTGCAGATATGATACAGCTAACACACTTAAAGCTACAACAGGTTATGTCTAGAATTGTGCCAGACGGTGTTTACTTAGATATGGACGGGCTTGCAGAAGTTGATCTTGGTAATGGAACTAATTACAACCCAGCGGAAGCATTAAATATGTATTTCCAAACAGGTTCTATTGTTGGTCGATCACTAACTCAAGATGGTGATATGAATCCAGGTAAAATACCTATTCAAGAACTTAACAGCTCAAGCGGTCAAGGTAAAATACAAAGTCTTATTCAAACATACCAGTATTACTTACAGATGATTCGTGACGTGACAGGACTAAACGAAGCTAGAGATGGAACTACGCCAGACAAAAGTACTTTAGTAGGGCTGCAAAAGATGGCTGCTAATGCATCTAATGTAGCAACTAGACATATTAAGCAAGCTAGCGCATACTTAACTCTTAGAGTTGCTGAAAACATAGCTCTTAAGATAGCTGATGCTTTAGAGTTTCCATTAACAGCTGAGTCTTTAAAGAACTCAATAAGTAATTACAATGTTAACACTCTTCAAGAAGTCTCTAATTTAAATCTACATGATTTTGGTATTTTCTTAGAACTAGAACCTGATGATGAAGAGCAACAGCAGTTAGAAGCTAACATACAAGTTGCATTACAACAAGGAGGTATAGACCTTGAAGATGCTATTGATTTAAGACAAATAAAAAATCTTAAATTAGCTAATCAACTTCTTAAAGTAAAAAGAAAGTCTAAAGCTAAACAAGATCAAGAAAACGCTCAAGCTAACATAAGAGCTCAATCTGAGTCTCAAGCAGACGCTGCTGAGAAAATAGCGATGACTGAAGTCCAAAAGCAAGAGGCTATAAGTGGCTCTAAAGTTCAATATGAACAAGCTAGATCTCAAATGGAAATTGCTAGGATGGAAACAGCTGCTCAGTTAGAACAACAAAAAATGCAATCTCAATTTAATTTTGATATGCAATTGAAGCAGATGGATATGCAAGCTGTTCAGCAGAAAGAAAAAGAAATAGAAGATAGAAAAGATAATCGTATACAAATGGAAGTTACGCAACAAACTAAAATGATAACTCAAAGGAAAAACGATATAATGCCTTTT
>JANZQE010000020.1:0-3040 GCA_038040705.1 Clostridium sp.
ATAATTTTAACCAATCTTTATTCATATCTTGAACTGTAGAGCCTTTTATCTTTTCTTCTTCATCTACTATCCACTTAATTTTATTTACAAATAATTTATCTATACCTGTAATTTCAGAAACTTTTTCTACCATATAATTACGCCTAAGCATTTCAGCCAAATGAAATATTCTCTCGTCATCAGGAGCCATGACTCTTTTCTTTAATTCTTGTAAGCTTTTTTGAGCTAATGCATCGTATTGTAATGAATACTTTCCAATTTCCAGAGAGCGAATTCCTTTTAACAGAGCTGCTTCAAAATTACTCCCTATAGACATTATTTCGCCTGTAGCCATCATCTTTGTACCTAAAACTCTATTTGCTCCCTGAAACTTATCAAACGGCCACTTAGGAATTTTAACTACAACATAATCTAGTGAAGGTTCAAAACAAGCATAGGTTTTTTGCGTTACTGCATTCACTATTTCATCTAGGGCATATCCTAGTGCTATTTTTGCAGCTACTTTTGCAATAGGATATCCTGTAGCTTTTGATGCAAGTGCAGACGATCTACTTACCCTTGGATTGATTTCTATAACTGCATACTCAGAGCTTTTAGGATTAAGGGCAAGTTGGACATTGCATCCACCCTCTATTCCTACACTATTTATTATATCTATAGATGCACTTCTAAGCATTTGATATTCTTTATCTGAAAGTGTTTGGCTTGGCGCTACAACAATGCTATCACCCGTATGTATTCCAACGGGGTCTATATTTTCCATATTACATACGCAAATACAGTTTCCAACACCATCTCTCATAACTTCATATTCTATTTCTTTCCAACCTTTAATACTTTTTTCTAAAAGAACCTGTCCGATAGAACTTAATTCTAATCCTAAGTGTAAAATTTCAACTAGTTCCTCCTCAGACTCAGCAATTCCACCACCGCTCCCTCCTAGAGTATATGCTGGTCTTACTACTAGTGGATATCCTATTTCACTTGCGAAGCACAGGGCTCCTTCTATATTTGTAACAATTACACTTTCTACAACTGGCTGATCAATCTCTTGCATAAGATTTCTAAAGATTTCTCGGTCTTCACCTTTTTTTATTCCATCTATAGATGTTCCAATTACTCTCACTTCATACTTATCTAAAATTCCATTATCATATAACTGAACAGCAAGGTTTAACCCCGTTTGTCCTCCCATACCAGAAAGTATACTATCTGGTTTTTCCTTCTCAATAATCTTTTCTAAAAATTCTATAGTTAATGGCTCTATGTATACTTTTTCTGCAACTTCCTTATCTGTCATTATTGTTGCTGGATTACTGTTTACAAGTACAACTTATATGCCTTCCTCTTTTTAGGCTTGACAAGCCTGTGTTCCTGAGTAATCAAATTCTGCTGCTTGCCCTATTATTATTGGTCCCGATCCAACTACCAATACTTTTTTAATGCTTTTATCTAATGGCATATAAACCCTCCTCTATTATATTAAATTAAGAAACTTATCAAAAATCACATCTATATCCTTAGGTCCTGGACAAGCCTCTGGATGGAACTGTACAGAAAATATAGGTAGGGTTTTATGTTTCATTCCTTCTATTGTTCCATCATTTACACTTACATGAGTAACCTCCATATATTCCGGTAAAACGCTGACATAATATCCATGGTTTTGCGTTGTAATATATACCTTGTTTTCTTCTATATCTTTAACTGGGTGATTACAGCCTCTATGTCCAAATTTAAGTTTTTGGGTTTTTCCGCCAAGAGCTAATGCTAAAAGTTGATGCCCTAGACAAATTCCCACTATAGGCTTTTTGCCTATAATTTCTTTTAATACCTCAATTACCTCTTGCAAATCCGCTGGGTCTCCAGGTCCATTCGATAAAAATATTAAATCAGGATTAACTTCTAGCATATCTATAGGCGATGCATCGGCAGGGAATATTGTTAATTTGCAATTTCTTTGTTTAAAGCTACGTAGTATATTTTCTTTTATTCCAAAATCCATAATAGCTATATGTGGCCCACTGCCGTAAATTGTATAGCGCTGTTTTGTAGTAACCTTCATCACTGCATCAGTATTGTTAAAACTTGCAAGTTTTTGCTCTATTTCACTTTTCGATAAATCCTTCGTAGCTATAATTCCATTCATAGTACCACTTTCTCTAAGCATTTTTGTTAAGGCTCTTGTATCAATGCCTTCTATTCCTATTAATTTATTTTGTTTAAAATATCCTTCTAGGTCCATTTCACATCTGAAATTACTGGGCTCATTACACTTTTCTCTGATAATGAATCCTTTCACTTTAGGCGACTTTGATTCAACATCCTCTAAATTAATTCCGTAATTTCCGATGAGTGGATATGTCATAGTTACTATTTGCCCATAGTATGATGGATCAGTTAAAACCTCCTGATAACCAGTCATACCAGTATTAAAAACCACTTCTCCCACACTTTCCTCTAAATATCCAAATATATTTCCTTCAAATATTATTCCGTTTTCTAATATTAACTTACCTTTCATATTAAACCTCCTATGTCGAATAAAAATATGATTTTTTCAAAAAAATAAAGGACAATAGGGAGATTAATTTAATAATCCCACTATTATCCTTCAGAATATATCTTTCACATTTATTAACGAAATAGAAAACTTACCTATGGTTTTATTGTTACTTTCAAATTGTACAACACAAAAAAAACATGACATAATCATCTATACTCCTTCCTAGTCTCACAGGACTAAATTAAAAGTGTATTTCCTTTTACTTATAATTTCTATTTAGTGTAATTCAGTTTTTATCATTTGTCAATGCATAAACCTAATTATCTATTGCAAATTAATTATGATTTGGTATCATATAAAGTATCTAAATTTATATATAGTTCTCTTTACTTAAATAACAGTATAATAATCAGGAGGTCACTAACATGAAAAATATAGGAATGAGAAATGTCAAAACTGCGTTTTCAGTTTTTTTATGTATAATTATATTAAGAGCATTTCGCCACCCGTTCCCATTCTATGCTTGCATAGCCG
>JANZQE010000021.1:0-2575 GCA_038040705.1 Clostridium sp.
ATACACTCTTTAAGAAGCTTTCTAATTTTTTCTATCATTATCCTAACCTCACTTTTGCTTTGATATATGGGCCACCATCTGAAACTTTGACATATTCTTTATATCCCTTACCACAAGCTCCTGAGCCGAATAGTTCAACTGACTCTGAAACCATAGATATAGATTTGAGCACATCTGGAACATATCCAGTCATAATTACAGGAGATATTACTTTGCCCGTTAGTTTACCATTTATAATTTCTCTACCTTGAAGTAACATACACTGAATTCCCCAATTTTTAGGATCTTCCATTCCGCTCATACATCCTTCTAAAATGTAACCTTTTTTAACAGACGCTATCATATCTTCTAAGTTATCACTACCGGCTGCAAAGAATGTATTAGTCATTCTTGCATAAGCTTTTCTTTCAAAAGATTCTCTTTTTCCATTTCCAGTTGGCTTAGTACCAAGTTTAAGAGCTGATAACATATCAGAAATTCCTGTTTTAAGTTCTCCTTTATCTATTACAATAGTGTCTGTTCCAAGTACTCCTTCATCATCAAACAAATAGGATGATATATTACTCACAGCTGTAGCGCCATCATGCATTGTAACGAGTTTTGAGGCTACACTTTCCCCAATATACTCTATAGCTTTTGCTCTTCCCTTAACAAACATATCCATTTCTACTCCGTGACCAAATGCTTCATGAGCAATTAGCCCTGTTATATCTGGACAACAAATCACCTCATATTCACCAGGAATTACACTCTTAGCATCTAAAAGTTCTATACTAGTCCTTACTACTTTTTCAATACCGTTTTTCATTTCAAAGAGAAGTTCAGTAGCTTTTAAACCAGAAAATGATTCATAAGCATATTTAGTATTATCATCTCTACGAACTATACTTATTAAATGTCCTTCACTCCATATGTAGGATTGATCTAATTCTTTATTATTGGAAATAAATATCTTTGACACATGAACTTCATGATATACTACTCTGAAATCTACCAATAAATCTGAGCGATTTAAAGCAGAATCTTTAATAGCACACATTTTTTCTATTTTTTCTTTAGATGATAAATATGCTGGAAGTGTGGTTACTTCAGCTAAAAACTCTTCCTTTATTACTGGTTCTTCGATAATATCATATGAATTTACTTCTATTGAAGCATTTTTAAGCTTTTGGAGTGTAGATGAAATGCTAAATTGTATTTCATCTACTAAAGTGTTTATATTATTTTCATTAATTTCATTAAAAGAGAATTCAGAGTAGTTTACACCATTGTGAACTCGTATTACAAAACCGCGTTCACACCAGGACGAATCACCAAAGTCTATACTGTTTTTTTCTACTTCGTATAATTTTCCTTTAGTATCAGTACCTAAAATTGATACGTATTTATATCTTTTAGAAAGAATACTAACTATTCTTTTCAAAATAGGTTTTTGACTTATTAAAAAACTCGACATTGAAACTTTCATTGAATTATCCCCCTATATCCATTTTACTGTATTAATCAATTACTAATTATGCTATACATTCACTAGTAATTATATACCAAATCTATCTATAAATCCATAAACTTGAAAGGTTGATAGATATCTGCGCCTCTACATTTAATGTTTAAGTATTATAAGTTAAGAGTTTGCAAAAATGAATAATATGCAATATTTTAACAATTGATATGTAAATTGATTATGTGTATAATTAAAATAAAGGAAAATATTATAGATAATATAAAATTTAGGTAGTTAATAAGCTTAGATTAATTACTTAATATAAATATAAATATAAATAGAGAGGGGGTAATATAATGAACAGAGACTATATTTTTCATGAATATACAAATAGTTTGTGTCCAGAATGCCTTCATATAATTCCTGCAAAGGTCATTTTAAAGGACAAAAGAGTTTATTTATTTAAATATTGTCCTACTCACGGAGAACAATTTGAATTGCTGGAGGAAGTCTCTGATTATCATTTAAAGAAAAAGCAATATGATAAACCAGGAACACAAATGAAGGTTTATTCAAAAGTAGAAAAAGGATGCCCATATGACTGTGGTACCTCTGGAATATGCCCACAACATGATCAGCATGGATGTATAGCATTAATAGAAATAACTACAAAATGTAACCTGAAGTGTCCCTTGTGTTTTGCCAATGCAGGGGAGGGTGAGTTTTTATCGTTAGATCGAATAGAAAAAATGATGGATTTTTTTATAGATTCGGAATATGGACAAGGTGAAATATTGCAAATAAGTGGTGGAGAACCAACTATTCATCCTGATATTTTAGAAATTATCAGAATGGCTAAATCTAAAAACTTTAAATATGTAATGTTAAATACTAATGGTATAAGGATTGCAGAAGACGAAGAATTTGCCCGCGCGTTACAAGAGTTTGTAGGAGGCTTTGAAGTTTACCTACAATTTGACGGGTTTAAACAATCAACTTACAATACTTTAAGAGGCAAGGATCTATTATCCATTAAGAAAAAGGCTTTAGAAAATCTGTCAAAATACAAAATACCTACAACTCTGGTTTCTACAATAACTACTGGAGTAAATGATGATGAAGTTGGTGAGA
>JANZQE010000022.1:0-8302 GCA_038040705.1 Clostridium sp.
ACGATACCATCAGGTCTTCTTTCAACTACTCTGAGAAACATATCTGGATCTTCTTGTTTTGTTATTGAAAGACCTCTATCACCTTTTGGATCTGTCATTGCTCCGTCTACTATTAGATCATTTTCATGAATGTATGTTAAAAATTTAATGAAGTTCTCATGGTACTTAGTTCCACATTCTTTATCAATTTCATAGGTTGTACTATATTCAGCGTTAAACGCATCCATTCCAACACATCTTTGAAAACATGAAGCAGTTTTTTGTCCCAATAATCTTTGCATTTTAACTTTTTTAATTAGGTCTCCTGCACTTTGATGAATATTAGCAAATCTATTAATCTTTTTACCTGTAATTATCGAAGTAGATATCATCAAATCTTCATATTCAGGACTTTGTGCCAAATCATAGGTCATTTTAACTGAGTTCATTGAAGGCCGAATAATAGGGTTGTCCACTACATTTTCTACTTTTTCTCCAAACATATAAACCTTTAAATCCAGCTTTCTAAGACTTTCTACGTATTGTTCTCCAGTCATTAATCCCATTAAAATCAATCCTTTCGAATGTATATTTTGTATAACTTTATCATCACTGCTGTAGTTACATAATAACATATGACTACTTCGTTGTCAATGTAGTTATATATATTAATTTGTAGATTACTCATTGTCATTACAGTTACTTTTTATATAAAATTTGATAGCCTTAATATTTCTACCTTCTTTTATTTCCTCAAATTCAAAACATATATCAGTTTTTTCACTAATTTCTTTTTGTGTTACAAGTAAAATTCTTAGTTTTAAGTTGTAATATCTATCGTATTGTTTTTCAACCCCTAAAAACTTTTTTAGTTCTAAAAGGTCATATATTCTTGAACCTGTTTTTTCGTATTGTTTTAGACATTCATAGATTTTTAAACTATATTCACTATTAAGGTTTGTTATGTTTTTAAGCCTACATTGAGTTGATTTTTGAAGTTGTAGGTAGTATTCTTTAAGCTTTGGATGAAAGTTTACAGCTACCGTGCATTCGTCATCATAATACTTTATTCCTGAAAGCCATACTGTTTGAAAATCCCCTTTTTTTTCATGGATAGTTACTCTTTTACTCAGTAATAAACCACTTGCTCTTTTAACTTTACTATAAAGATTTTCATTCGTACTTAAATCAACTTCTAAAAATTTGGCAAAGTCTTTAATACTTATAATATAATCTTTGAATTCTTCATCAAAAGCATTAACCATTGAAGCGATTGCCAATACAAGTTTTAATTCTCTTACACTCAGTTTATAACTTGCATTAATAAGTTTATTATCCTTACAAATCCAAGAATTTTCATTTAGCATTAATTGTGTTTCCAAAATATCACCTCTGTAGCTATATTTTACTATACAACTACATCGTTGTCAATGTAGTTTCAAATGCTAATCAAACCATAGCTATTGATAAAATCATTGCTAATGTGTTTTTTATCTTTTTTAACATAGTTTATATTTATATTATACGTCAATAATTATTATTAGTCAATATCTATTATCTTATGATTTGTAATTTTCTCTTTACAATGAAAAAAAGGCAGCTACACTAATTCCTTAGTGTAGCTACCCTTTTATATTAGAAATCTACTTTTTCTATATACTTACAATTAACATCGATATGGTTTAAGAATAACAATAATCTTTCATAATGTGGCTGAACTTTGTCACCATACTTTACTTCTAGATTTTCTCCAATATCTTTTACAGTTTTCTTGCCATCAATCTGTAAAAACACACAACTACCATATTCATCTAAAGAAGTTTTCTTATATTCTGGAATTCTGAATTTAAGTTTTCTAAAGAACTTTTGGATCCTATGATCTTGTTTCTCAAGCATAGTCACAATGTTGTCTATGCCTATTTCATATTGAAAGCTGTCAGAAATTTTATATATTATATTTAAAACATCTTCATTATTGTTTAGCATTCTTTACCTTACTTCTTACTATAGGAATTATAGTAGCTATTATTAAAACTAATAATATTATAATTGCCATTGTATTAGAAGCAGCAAATCCGCTCGGACCAGTTCCTTTTAAAACACCTGATACTTGAAGTATTATACCTAAAAGTCCTATTATAGAACCACCGGCAACAAGTCCAGATGATAAACTTATACCATTAGAAATTTTAAGCTCTTTGTCTTCTACAGATTTAGAAGTTTTTTCTACAAATAAACGAACTAATGCACCTACAAGTATTATAGAAGTTGTAGCTATTGGTAAATAGAATCCTATAGCAACTGTCATTACAGGAAGCTTTAATAAGAAGAAAACAACTCCCATAACAGCACCAACAATGATCATAACCCAAGGTAATTCACCTGACATTATACCAGCAGTTAATGTTGCCATTAAGTTAGCTTGAGGTAATGCAAATTGAACACTATCACCAGTCATAGAAAGCTTATTTGCAAGCAATAATATAACTCCTATAACTACTGCAACGCCAACCACACCAGAAATAACAAAGTATTTATCCATTTCATTTTTGTCACCACCTACTATGAAAGTAACTTTTTGTGATTGAGCGTAACCTCCAGCCATAGCAATAGCTGTAACTATAAATGTACCAAATAAAAGTAATGTTCTGTTGTTTCCAGGACTTGTCCATCCCATTCCAACAAACAATAATGTTACAACAACTATTGAAGCTATAGTCATACCAGATACGGGAAGATTTGAAGTTCCTATAGTACCAGTTAAACGACCAGCAACTATAACAAATAATAAAGATAAAAATAATGACAAGATAGAAGCAGTTATAGCCATTAATACGTTTCCACCAGATATAAGGAAACCTCCTACGAAACATACTACTATTCCAACAAGTAATACTATGATTGCAATAGACGATCCTCCGCCACCATTTGAATCTTTAGCATTAAGCGTTTGTTTTATGGAAGTTATTATAACAGGTATAAGCTTTACAGCACCTATTAATCCACCAGAAAGCATCATACCAGCACCAATGTATTTCACATAACTACCAGCGATATGTTTAACCTCCATAGCGTTTATAGCAACACCAGGATCGTTCCATACAGTTACACCATCTCGTCCAAGTTCTATAAAATACCCTATTAAAGGCATAATACCGAAGTTAGATAACAAAGAACCCGCAAACATCATAAGTGAAACTTCTAACCCAACTATGAATCCTATACCTAATAATAGAGGGTTAACTTCAACTTCAAATTTCCACTTATAGAAAGTTTCATTTACATAGCTTATAACAGTGTTAGCTATATTAAAAAATGAACCTGTTACTATAGTTATGAGACCACCAATTCCGAAACCGATCCCCATGAATTTCATTGACTCTCCAGCACCTTCTGAAGCAACAAGTGTTTCAGATATAGCCATCGACTCAGGGTACATTAATTTACCATGCTCTTCAACTATTAAATAATTGTAAACAAGAGAAGCTACTCCAATACCGAATAAAACTCCACCTATACCAACAGCAAATCCTTCTAAAAAAGAAACTTTAGCTCCTATTAAAAGAACTGCTGGTAAAACAAATATTATACCACTAGCAACAGATTCTCCACCACTAGACATACCTTGAACTAAGTTTTTGCCAAGTATACCTTTTTGTTTAGCAAATGCAGCTATGAATGCAGAACCTATTATAGATCCTGGTATACCAGCGGCAACTGTAAGCCCTGCTTTCATTCCTGAATAGGCAGTTGATGCTGCAAATACTGCTGCTAAAATAATACCAATTATTAAAACTACAAAGTTTCCACCAGATTTAGAACCACTTGAAATATAAGGAACGTAATCTTTACCAGTTACTCCCCCGTATGCATTTTTTGATAACTTATTGTCCATAAGCTATTCCTCCTTTTGTTTTTTATAAATACAAAATATTATAGCACGGAATTTGTCATTTTATAATATTTCATAATTTTAGAAATAAAGAATTTTACTTGTTTAATAAATTTCAATTATTTCATTATTGCAAAATTTATACGCTCATAAATACCCCGAGCCATGTGAACAATTTCCTATTGTGTTCACACGGCTCGGGGTACTTTGTAAATAAATGAATATTTATATATAATATCACACTGGCTCAGAAAGTAGTTTTCCGGCAACATAACGTTTTGTTATATTTCTGTCATCTCCGCAGTATATGAACCTTTGAAGGCGCTCCTCGATGCTTCTAAAATCTCTGTCACCAAGGTTTTTATCATCTATTACGAGAGCATCTAGTGAGTATCCATCCTCGAAAGACCCCACCTTACCAAAGAATTCTCCGCCTCCTTTTGTTCCCATATAGAAAGCTTCTGACATTGTAATGCACCTTTCAACCTTTCCACTATTAAGCCAATTTATCTTCGAAGCTTGAACAGCAGAGTTCATTACCTTATATATACCTATCTGATGACCTGCACCTATATCTGTTCCAAGTCCAACCCTAATTCCAGCATCAAGGAATTTTCTTGCTGGCATTATGCCTGATGACAAGTTGTAATTAGCATTTGGGCAGTGTGCTATGAAGCTGTTTCTTTTAGCTAATAGCTCTATTTCTTCCGGGGTACTGTATACCGCATGAGCCATAATCGTATTTTCAGTCAGAAGGTTCATTCCGTTATATACATCTGCGTATGAGTCAAATTCTGGATGGAGCGTTTTCACCCATTGGATCTCATCCTCATTCTCAGAAAGATGACTTTGCACTTTAAGATTGTACTTTTCAGAAAGCTTGGCAAGACCCTTCATGAGTTTTACTGAACAGGTTGGAACAAACCTTGGCTTTATTATAGGCTTTACAAGATTGTACTTATCCTTCGTAGCTAATATCCATTCTTCAGTGGATGATAGTGATTCCTCAGTTGATTCTACATAAAAATCCGGTGAATGTCTATCCATATTAACCTTTCCAACGTAAGCCCCAATTCCAGCTCTATTCATGACATCCATTAGAACTTCAGTTCCATTTCTGTGAATAGTAGAGAAAAGTACAACGCGAGTGGTTCCATTTCTCCACAATTCCTTTGCAAGATTTGTATAAAGCCTCTTGGCGTATTCTTCATTGCTATATTTCGCTTCTTCTGGAAATGTATACTTATTAAGCCATTGCAACAGTTCCTCATCTAAGCCCATACCCATATTCTGAAACTGTGGAGCATGCGTGTGCATATCTACGAATCCAGGGATTATTAGTGAACTTCCAAAATCATTAACGTTGATTCCCTTTAAGTGGCTTGGTAGTTCTTTGAATATTCCTATAACTGTTCCATCAGATTCTACAAGATAGCTATCTTCATAGACTTCGAACTTTTCACTAGAAGAAGTAAAAATTATGTTACCTTTAAGTGCTTTCATTATTATCCTCCCTTTTCTATGGATGATTATATAACGTAGTAATTAAGCTAAGTTTAATAAAGTATAAAAAACCAGGTTGCTAAGTTAAATGACTATAGAATAATTAAAGCTAAATTCAGCATAGCTTCAATTTATTCTTGTAGTCAGGTAATTTATAGCAACCTGGTAGATACTATTAGACCATATTTCTAATATATACAAGATAATATTTAATTGTTCTCTTTATTTTACATCTTTATACATTAATTAGATACCATTTTCATTTAAAAAATCTTTTAATAGATTAATACATACAGTTTTTCTGTATTCTTTTGAAACTCTTCCAGTGCTTGGATTTATCGCATTATCGTATGATTTAAGGTAATTGTCCTTTAATCCCTTAGCTTCACTAATAGTTTTCCCTATAAACATCTCATCAATTTCAGGATGTCTAACTATGGTAGGTTCGATTGCTCCAAAAGCAGTTGCTATGTGAGTAATCACTCCATTTTCCGCGTGGAGAAGTGCTGCAAATCCTACTCTAGTAATTGCTAGTGCCTTTCTAGCACCTATCTTCTTATAATAGTAATTGCCAAGATATTTTTTAGGTATTAAAACTTCAACTATGAGTTCCCCTTCTCTCAGGTCAAGTTGTTTTCTTTGCTTATAAAAATCTTTAATACATATTGTTCTCTCAGAACTAGCACTTTTTAGTCTAATTAGTGAGTCCGTAACGAATAATACCAAAGCTGAATCAGCCTTTGCAGATCCATTTCCTATATTCCCACCAATAGTTCCGAAATTTCTTACAGCTGGGCCTGCAAGCTGTGACATTGCATCCTTTAAAATTTGAGGTACAAGATCTGATTCCTCTATTTCAGTGAAAGTACACTGTGCCCCCATCCTTATATAATCAGAATCTGATTTTATTATCTTAAGTTCAGGTATCTTATTCAAAAACAGATAGCTTTCACCTTCCCCTACTTCAAGCATAAGGTCAGTTCCTCCACTG
Organism: Clostridium sp.; assembly: GCA_038040705.1. GTDB lineage: Bacteria > Bacillota > Clostridia > Clostridiales > Clostridiaceae > Clostridium_AD. The sequence continues at coordinate 6,366 of JANZQE010000022.1, forward strand.
TAAGGCTTAACCTTTTCATCCCTCATTACTGAAAGTGCCTCGTCTAATGTTTCTGGCATGTATCCATTATTTAATGTTACCATAATCCTTCACCTTCTTTTGCTGCGATTCCTATAGCTTTAACTATTGAATTGTATCCTGTGCAACGGCATAAATTTCCGGATATTCCACGTCTTATATCTTCCTCTGTTGGATGTGGAATTTTTGCAAGTATACACTCTGTTGCAAGTACCATCCCTGGTATACAAAATCCACATTGCACTGCTGAAACATCTCCATATGCTTTATCAATAACCTTAAACCTTTCAGTTTTGCTAAATCCCTCTATGGTCGTAACATTACTTCCATGAATACTTCCCATTGCTATCATACATGAATTAGCAAGTCTTCCATCGATAATAACAGAGCAAGCTCCACATTCACCTTCTTTACAACCACACTTTACTCCAGTAAGCCTGTACGTGTCTCTAAGTATATCCAAGAGCCTATCTTTCGCACTACCCTCATATTGAATGTTTTCTCCATTAAGTTTGAACTCAATATATTTCATGAGTATACCTTCCTCTCTATTTTAATATGGGTGTCCACATGTAATTACTTATATCTAGTCCTCTTTTGAGGATATTGCTTTTAGTGTATCTTCTACTGTAAATGGAATGTGCTGAACCTTCTTACCTAAAATCTGTTCTACAGCCTCTATATATGCTGCAGCAGTTCCTACATTTGGAAGTTCTCCTGCACACTTAGCTCCATAAGGTCCATAAGGATACTCATTAACATGCATCTGAACCTTAATAACTGGCACATCCATAGCAGTTGGTATGATATAATCGCTCAAGCTGTTATTTCTAATGCGTCCTGTGCTATCATGATCCATAAATTCCATTGATGAATAACCAATGCCCTGAAGCATTCCACCCTCCATTTGCCCTACTACTATATTCATGTCAATAGGAGTTCCTACATCAAAAGATCCATATGCACCTATTACATTATGTTGACCCGTTAACATATCAATTTCAAGCTCTACTGACTGAACTGACCAAGAATAGGTTGGATAAGCATCTCCACGGAATTCAGCAAGTGAGAATGGTATAAGAAACTCTGGATGTTTGTAGTGCTCCTCAATGATCTGCTCCTCTCCATCCTTCCATTCATCTCTGAGCCTTACAACTGCAAGTCGGACAAGCTCTCCAACTATCATAAGTGATCTTGATGCAACAGTTGGGCCAGAGTCTGGAACTTTGTCAGTATCTGGGTTACGTACTATTATTTTCTCAAATGGAATTCCTAGCTCTTTACCTGCTATTTTTGCGAAGGTTGTTTGTAGCCCTTGCCCCATATCAGTATTTGAAGTAAGAATTTCCACAGTGCCGTCTTTATGCTTTTTAACTTTTAGTACTGCTTTTATTAAGTCTCTTTCTCCTGAGCCCGTGAATCCTGCACCATGGAATGCCAGTTGCATACCTATTCCACGTCTGAATCTTCCAGTTTGTGGTTTGTCATAAAGTTCTTTTTTCTTCTTGTAATCACAAAGATTATCCACTTCTTTAATCATCGCACCTAGTGGAACGTGGAAGTGAAACTTTCCATTAGTTGAAGTGTCATCTCCCTGCATTACAATATGTTCTTGTTTAAACTCTAAGCTATTTCTTCCTTCGCCTTTTGCTACATGATTCATAAAAAGGTCCATGTCAAAGAATACCTGTGGTGCTCCAAATCCTCTGTAGGCTCCTTTAGGAACCGTATTAGTTTTGTTAGCTTTTCCGTGAACCTTTAGATTTTCTATATTGTAAACTCCAGTAGCACATATTGTTCCACGCTGAAGTACTACAGCTGAAAGTGTTGAATATGCACCTGCGTCATATATAATATCGATATCCATTGCTGTAATCTTTCCATCTTTAACAGCAGCCCTATATCTTGCAGTTGAAGGA
>JANZQE010000023.1:0-3315 GCA_038040705.1 Clostridium sp.
CTGTTACTCTTTTTACTTTACGTTACTTCGCACTTTTTCCGATTGTTCATCTATCGTAGTTTTAAGATAGATGTACAATAAAATACAAGTGTGACATAAAACATTTGTATTATTATCTTTATAATTATGAAACAGCAAAAAAAAATTTGCCTTTTAGTGTTGAATTTATCTACTTTAATTCCTGCTCAATTATGGAATTAACATATTGTTCTACCTTTGCTACAAAGTTTATGAATATTGATAATCAACTATATATCTGATACTCCCACGCCTAAAGGCGTGGGGTTCTTAGATATATCAACTTCTCTCATACTCTCATTTATAAAAATTCTATAAATTACAACATATCAGAAGTAAAGTTATTTTTTATAAAGGCATATATTATAGATACTTTACAGGATTATCTATAATTTCTTGAATTTTATTAAAGTAATGTCCAACATGTACGCCATCTACCAGTGAGTGATGTACTTGAACAGATAGTGGTAGCTTTATCTTTCCATTTTCCTCGAAGTATTTACCCCATGCTATTATTGGGACACTACCAACTGGGTTCATTTGAATTGGGTGAGTTATACTAGTAAATGAAACCCATGGAATACTTGTAGTATATATAAAGTCATCACGACCTGGTTCATTTCCGATAATTACATTGTTTTTCGCTTTTTCTATTTCATTTGATGTATTAATATTAAATTCTTTAAATCCCTCTATAAATTCAGCTGTACAAAAACTAAATATTTCATTTGAAGTCATTACTGTAAAAGAAGGGTTTACCATTTCATGTTCAATTATTTTATCTTCCCTTATCCTATAACGAAATTCCTTTATGCTATTTGCTGTTTTTGTAACAACATATAACATCGATATAAAAAACGGATTTTCTTTTTCCTTAGTAAATCTATAAAATTCAGTGATATCAACATTTCCACATATATTGAAATGAGGATAATCAAGTTGTTTAAAACAATTATAATGATTTATTCTTTCCCAATTTTCCATGTCTATAAACTTCATCTGTAATCGCTCCCCCTAAAAAATTTCCTAAACTAAACTTGGTCATATCTTACGATTATGAAACAACTCACATGGATATTATAACATTATTTAACATAATTTTATATCCCTTAATAACATCTCCATATCCAAACTTGCTTTAGTTAACCCAGATTCTTTTGCAGCTCTATTGCTTAATAAGCATAGTGAACTACCACCACTTATAGAAGTGGATGGCTTCTTGGTCAATACTACTACTGTAGCAAGTTTACCCAAGCTATCAAGGTCATTCCAACCTCTCTAACAATATATCTTTTATTACATTGCTAGCTTTAGTAGGTTTTTACTTGCATTTATATCTCTATCCAATACCATTCCACACACGGAACATATATAAGTCCGACAGCCTAAGTCCTTTGTTTGATTTGACTTATTTCCACAATTAGAACATAACTGACTACTGGCATAGCTTACTGGTGCTATTATTACTTTTCTGCCATACCACTTCGCCTTATATTCTAGCATTCTTCTAAATTCTGCCCAACTTACATCAGCAATTGATTTAGCTAATTTATGATTTTTTATCATATTACTAACTTTTAAGTCCTCAATCACTATAACTTGGTTTTCATTAATCAATTGAGTGCTTACTTTGTGTAACATATCTTTCCTTTGATTGGATATCTTCTCATGTAATTTAGCTACTTTTACTTTAGATTTTTTTCTAATATTACTTCCCTTTTGCTTTCTTGATAAGTCCCTTTGAAGTTTAGCCAATCTTTTTGCTGATTTTTTTAAGTGTTTGGGATTGCTGAAAAACACTCCATTGCTTGTTATTGCAAATTCTTTAATGCCTAAATCCACACCTATTTTATTATCTATTATAGGTAACATAACAATCTCGGTATCAACTAATATTGATATAAAATACTTTCCACTAGGCACTTGTGATATAGTACAGGATTTAATTAATCCATTGAACGATCTATGTTGCTTTATCTCAATCATAGATTTTAACTTAGGTACTTTGATATGATTATTTTCAAAATAGACAGTACCTTTCTGATTATTAGTTGTATAACTATTATAATTAGTTTTCTTGCTTTTGAACTTAGGGAAACCAATTGATTTATCCCTAAAGAAATTCTTATATGCTTTATCTAAATTTATTTGTGCATTAGCTAAAGCACGACTATCAACTTCTTTTAACCATTCAAACTCACCTTTATATTGTGCAGGTGTAAGATATTTTATTGCCTTAATATCTAGGTTTTTGTTTTCTTCATAAGATTTAATTCTATCTGCTAACATTCTATTGTATATAAACCTAGTACATCCAAAAGTCTTAGCTAAATATATTCTTTGCTCTTCATTTGGGTATAATCTAAACTTGTAAGCTTTTAACATTTACTCACCTCATTCCTTGGTTTTCTATGTACTTTCTAACTATATCTATAGGGGCTCCACCCGTTGTTATAAGGCAATAACTCCTACTCCAGAAGTACTCTTTCCATAACTTATTTCTTATTAATGGAAAGTCCTTTTTTATAAGTCTACTACTAGCACTTTTATAGGCATTTAGGAATTTTGATATTTCAGTATTTGGATTTGATCTAAATAACAAATGAATGTGGTCTTTATCATGATTCCATTCTTCTAAAATAATATTATATTTTGGTGCTATATACTCAAATATCTCTTTTAATCTATTTGATATTTTATCATCAATAACTTCTCTTCTATATTTCACAACTAACACCAAATGATAATTAAGTCTAAATACTGAGTGATTATTTGTATCTAAAATCAAGTAATCATCTCCTATCACAATATTATTACTGATTATAGTATGTGTCTTTACACTAAAGAATATACAAATATTTTTGTCTAAAGCCAATGGCTATCCATCTCCCACCTATGATGATGAGAGAATTTCGCCCATTAGGTTAAAATTTCTCGAATTTAAAGACAATTCAGGAGCTGTACGTAATAAATTGAGGGCGTATATGACCTGATATACTAAAGTTGTTAGCAACATATATTGTTCGTTTCACTTGCTAAACTTAAAAGAATAAAGGAATGCATGGTAATAAATAGAATAGTATAAAAGGAATATAATTAATATTACAAAAAAAATCTATATGTGAATTAAAATGGAGGAAATTATGAATAAACCTAATATATATATTGCAGAAAGAATACCTGAAGAGGTAGAGCAATATATTGCTAAGTATTGCAACTATGAAAAATGGGATTTTCATGAGAAAGTTCCAAAAGAAATATTGTTTGAAAAGCTTGCAGACAAAGAAGGTGTGATCC
>JANZQE010000024.1:0-12504 GCA_038040705.1 Clostridium sp.
TTAAACGAGGGGAAATGAATGAAAGACAAAAATAATAACAGCGATAAAGGAAAGTATATAATAGCAAATAGTGAGAATTTATTAAAAAAAAGAAAAAAGAAAAAAAAATTAAGAAATTTAATATTACTTGCAATAATTATGATTTCCACATTGGTTACATTATGCTTTAAATTGCCTTATTTTAATATTACTAAAATTGAAATTCTGGGAAATGTAAATGTTCCGAGCTCTAAAATGACTGAGCAGATTATCACCCATTTTAATTGTAATATCTTTTACGCTAGCTTTGTGGATAGTAAGAGCGATATAGTAAAAAACCCATATACTCTTGGCGTTACAATTAAAAAAGTTATGCCCAATAAAATTATAATACAAGTGGAAGAGAGAGTAGCTGTCTTTTATGTGAAAGTAAAGGATAATTATTACATTATAGATAACAAAGGCGTATTACTAGAAAAAAGATCTAATATTAAAGACATGAACATAGTGAATTTAGTTGGTATTGATTTTAAAAATTCTCAGGTGGGAAATAAGATCATTTCTGATGAAAGAAAAATTAATATTGCCAATAATATATCAAACATTATTAATGAGTATAGAAAGACTAAAAACAATATAATTATAAGTAGTGTAGATATAAGTAATGTTTTAGATGTGAAGGTTTATTCAGGGCAAATGTGTATTAAATTTGGAACAATAGAAGACTTAGAAAACAAGTTTAATAAGGCTATAAATATCATATCACAACCTAAATATAAAGCTGCCAAAGGATATGTAGATGTTAGTTTTAAATCGCCTCCAGTGGTGTTTATAGAAGAATAGAAGTAAAAGCATAGTAGTTAAAGAATTAACAATAAATATGTCCCTCAGACAATAGTAAGGAGGAAGTCTATGAAGAAATTTCGAGCTCAAATATCAATTGGTATGATATGTGCATTATTAGGATTTATGGTAACCTACCAACTTAAAATGATAAATAAACAAAAATCGGCAATAGTAGATGTTAATAAGACTTCACCAGAAATTATAATTGAAAATCAGCAACTAAAAGAGCAAATAGAAGAAACGAAAAAGAAAGTTAATGAATTAGAATCTAAAACAAAGGAATATGAAAGTGCTGCAAGTGGGATAGACCAGCAAAGCAAGCTATTATACAAGGAGCTAGAAGAGTCAAGAATTCTTACTGGGGGCACTGAAGTGAAAGGCCCAGGTATAATAATTTACATAGATCCTAGGACTGATATTTTTGATAGTAGCCTTGGGGCACCAATTATAATTGACACGGATTTGGTTCATATAGTAAACGAATTAAACGCAGTAGATGCTGAAGCAATTTCCATTAATGGTATTAGGTTAACTTCCCGTAGTGCTATACGGACGGGTGGTAATGCAATTATTATAAATGATGAGAGAATTCCTTCGAATGAGAGAATTACGATTAATGTAATTGGTAACAAGAAGCTTTTATCTAGTGCAATGGAATTTCCAGGCACACTTTCACCGAATTTGATTGATAACTTTAAAACAACATCAACACCAACGGACAAAATACAAATTCCTAAATATAGTAAAACATACAAATTTGAATATGCTAAACCAATAGAAAAAGAAGGAAAATAAAATAGAGGTGATAAAATGGTAGCTTTTGTAGGATTATTAGTAGGTATTATAATAGGAATTGTATGGAATGTGGAGATTCCTATTGCTTTTTCTCCATATATTTCAGTAGCGATTTTTGCATGTTTAGATTCTGTATTTGGGGCGCTTCGTGGATCAATTTCTCATAATTTCAGAGCTGATATTTTCATATCAGGTTTTTTTGGGAATGCAGCACTGGCTGTAGGAATGGTATATTTAGGGGATAAACTCGGAATCCCAATATACTTGGCTGCTGTTATTGTATTTGGTGGAAGAATATTTGATAACTTTGCAATTATAAGACGAATTTTAATAGACAAAACTAAATCCCACTCATGAGGTGATTAAATGAAAAATAATGAAGCTACCATATTTGTTTTTATCGCTTCAATAATTATAGGACTTCTTATAGCTATGAATCTTGGGTTTAAAGGTGAAAACAATTTTTTAGATGTAAAACAGTTCAACGAAGCCTATGATGAAAGAAGTAAATTGTATTCTGAACTAAACAAGTTACAAAAACAATATTACAATAGTAATTTAAAGTTTAAGAATTATGATAATAGTTATGACAAAGATTCTGAAATTTTAGAGGAAATACAAAAGGAAGTTAATTATAACAATTTAATCTTGGGGAAAACTGATGTAGAAGGTGAAGGAGTTGTGGTAACACTAGATGATGGAATAGCACCTACTAGTGATTATTATGATCGTATGAGAGTGCTAATTCATAACACAGATATTGAACGAGTGATAAATGATCTGAGAAATGCAGGAGCAGAAGCCATTGAAGTAAATGGTAATAGAGTTACTTATAATAATAATGTTATATGTGTTGGCGTTCCCATTATTATAAATGGAATTAAAATTCCAGCACCTTATTATATTAGTGCAATAGGGAACCAAGATTTGCTGTATAATTATTTGAATAAAGAACAATCTCATATAATATTTTTAAGGCTTAGAGAAACCAAAGTTAATATTGTTAAGGAAGATAATATAAAAATATTAGGATATACAGGGAAATTTAAATATCAGTATATGTCCCCCTTAACTAAAAAAGATTAATATAATTTAAAAATACATTCAAATATTGAAGGAGTTTCCTTGTTCAATGAAGAATTATAGGAGAAATGGGTTTTACAATTAATAATTGTAATGTACATAATAAAGAAGTGAGGAGGGATTAGTAATTGGCAATCGGTGAAGTTTATAACAAAATAATAAATGAAATTCCAAAAGAAGTAACACTTATATGCGTTTCTAAAACTAGACAAATAACTGAAATAAAAGAGGCCTATGAATCTGGAGCTAGAGATTTTGGTGAAAATAAAGTTCAAGAATTAATGGAAAAGTCCGATAATATAAGTGAAGATGTTAGATGGCACTTTATAGGACATTTACAAAGGAACAAGGTTAAATATATTGTTGGAAAAGTTCATCTTATTCATTCTTTAGATAGCATACGATTACTTCGAGAAATAGAAAAACGTTATGGAGATAAAAATGAAATTGCTAACTTATTAATTCAGGTTAATATAGGTAATGAAAGTGCGAAAACTGGTATAGATGTTAAAGATTTAATCCCACTAATAAAAGTTTGTGAAAGCTGTAATAACATAAAAATAAAAGGTCTAATGGCTACAATTCCTATCGGTGGAAAGGCAAACTGTAAAAAATACTTTAGTGAAATGAAAACTATATTTGATGATTTAAAAACGTTTGAATATAAAAATGTTTCAATGGAATATCTATCTTTGGGCATGAGTTCGGATTACGAAGTTGCAATAGAATCAGGAGCTAATATGGTAAGACTTGGAGAGAGCATATTTGGAAAAAGAGATTATAAATAACTGGAGGTATAAAAATGAGTAAGGTAATGAATAAGGTAATGGGTTTTTTTGGTATGGAAGAGGAAGATGTGGACGAAGTTCAAGAAGTGGAAAATGAGGATGACAACATGGATATTGAATCACTTATGGGTACAAACAAAAAACAAAGTAAAATAGTTAACATCCACACCGCATCATCTGCAAAAGTGGTTATTATAAAACCAGATGATTTCGATGAAGCAACTACTATAAGTGATAATTTAAAATCTAGAAAAATAGTAGTAGTTAATACTACGGGACTTGAACCTAAAACTGGGCAAAGACTATTAGATTTTATTGGTGGAGCATGTTATGCATTAGGTGGAGAACTACAACAGATAGAAAAAGGTGTTTATATAATTTCTCCTTCAAATGTAGAAGTTGACAATGCATTAAAAAATGAACTAAGCTCAAAAGGGATTTTTAATTGGAATAAATAATTAGTATCCCCTAAAAGGGAATACAGGAGGTATAGAATTTGTTTTTTTATAATTTTTTTAATTTGTTATTTAATGCACTACAGACTGCAGTATTTATTGATGTGATTTTATCTTGGATTTATCCTAATCGTACAAATCAATATATAGAATTATTGCATAAGATTACTGAACCTCTTTTAATGCCGGGAAGAAAAATTCAAGAAAAATATTTTGGCAATACAATGGTAGATTGGTCACCAATGATTGCACTTTTAATTTTAATGGTTGCAAAAGGTTTTGTGCTTGGGCTACTTAGATAAATTAGTATATTAAGGGAAGAGTTAAATGGATAAAAAGAATTTTTTAAATAGTATAAATTGTGATGATAAGAATTTAATTTCTGGTATATTCAATAAAATACAATTAGCAGAAAAAACAAATAAAATAGTATTTACTAGTGACTTTATATCACCAGCTATATGGAATGAAATTTTAGCTAAATGTGAAAATTATAAAGTAAAAGCATTCACAAGTGGTATATTTAAAGATGCTGACAGAAGAATGTTAGCATTTTCGGTAATTGAAGAACCTAAAGAATATCCTATAAATTTACTTCAAATAAAAAACAAATCAAAATTTAGTAAACTCGAACATAGGGATTATTTAGGTTCGATAATGTCGCTTGGAATCAATAGAGAAAAACTAGGTGATTTAATAATTCAGGATGGAATATGTTATGCCACCGTTTGTAGTGACATTAGCAATTACATAACTTCTAATTTGGAAAGTATAGCAAATTGCCCATGTGAAGCCAAGGAATATGATTATAGGCGCTACAAACTTCCAGAAAGAAAATTTGAAGAGAAAATAGTTATATCTACATCGCTTCGCCTAGATGGATTAATTGCGGCTATTTGTAACGTTTCAAGAAATAATTCTGTGGGGTTAATATCTCAAGGTAAAATATTATTAAATTATTTTCAGTGTTTTAAAAAAGATGAAACTTTAAAGAATAATGATACCTTAACAATTAGAGGATATGGAAAGTTCAAAATTCGTGAAATTATAGGGACTACTCAAAAAGATCGTTTGAAAGTTTCAATATTAAAGTATATTTAGTTATAGGGGGAAGCAAATGAAAATAACAGCTATGGATATTAATAATAAAGAGTTTAAAAAAGGCTTAAGAGGTTATAATGCTGATGAAGTTGATGAGTTTTTAGATCAGGTATCTGAAGAATATGAGATTATGTATAAAGAAAATTCAACACTAAGAGAAAAATCAGCTTTTTTAGAGGAAAAACTAGAGCATCATGTTAAAATAGAATCAACAATTCAAAATACACTAGTACTCGCTCAAAATGCAGCGGAACAAGCAAAAAATTCTGCTCAAAAGGAGTCAGAGTCTATTATTAGGAATGCAAATGACTCCTCTCAAAGGATATTAGATAAGGCGAATGAAAGTGTTCTTAAAATAAATGATGAATATGAAAAAACTAAGCAAGAATTTGCAATCTTTAGAACAAAATTCAGAAGTTTTATGAATTGTCAGATCGATATGTTTGATGGCTTAGAGAATGATTATTTTAAAAATTATAACGTGGATATGGAAAAAAACAACAAGGTAAGCCATAGTGAAATTGAACCCGAATTAGACTACTCTAATTTAACAATTAAAAACATTGATGAAAGAGATTTTAATGATAAGGATTTAGAAGAAATAAAAACTTTTTTTGCAAAAGGGTAAAATATAAAATCTCACTCATTGGGTGAGATTTTTTATGTGGAAAATGTGTTATAATATATGATATGTGCTTTAGAGGATGACAAGGAGGAAGAAAATGAATATAGGTATTATCGGAGCGATGAGCGAAGAAGTTGATTTTTTAATTAGGGATATGGATTTTCATAAGAGTGTAACAAAGGCTAAAATGAAATTTAGCGTTGGAGTCATACATAATAAAAAGGTAATTGTAGTTACTAGTGGAATAGGCAAAGTCAATGCTGCAATTTGTGCACAAATACTAATTGATGATTTTAATGTGAATTATATTATAAATGTTGGTATTGCTGGTGGAACTAAAGATAATATATACCCTGGAGATGTGGTAATAGGAGATAATTTAGTACAACACGATATAGATGCAACTGCATTTGGTGATAAAATAGGGCAAATTCCAAGACTGGATACTTTTGAATTTAAATGTGATAAAAAACTAATAGAGATTGCTACAAAGGCTTGCAGAGATATAAGTGGTCATAATTATTTTACAGGAAGAATTGTGTCAGGAGACCAGTTTATTGCAAGTGTTTCTAAAATAAAGTGGTTAAATACAGAGTTTGAATGTTTAGCTTGTGAAATGGAAGGGGCAAGTATTGCTCAAGTTTGTTATTTAAACGAAATTCCATTTATCGTTATTAGATCCATATCAGATAATGCAAATAACGGTGCTCATATGGATTATGAGAAGTTCAAGGATATTGCGGTGGAAAATTCTACAAATATTTTGAACAATATGTTAAAACTAATTTAGGAGTCGTATACATGGAAAAGTTAATAGTTGATAAAAGTAGTGGTTTAGATTTACTTGTAAATGTTAAAGATGTGGTTATTGGTGGAAGTGAAAAAGTTATTATATCAGGTCCTTGCTCAGTTGAAGAATATGATAATATGTATGCCATAGCTAGTGGTTTAAAAAAAGTGGGAGTACATATATTAAGGGGAGGAGCATTTAAACCAAGGACTTCGCCTTATGACTTTCAAGGATTAAAGGAAGAGGGCCTTAAAATACTTAAAAGCGTTGGTAGCGAATTTAATATGCCAATAGTTACAGAGGTTATGGATACGAGAGATATAGATTTAGTATCAAATTATGCTGATATGTTACAAATAGGGTCTAGAAATATGTACAATTACAGTTTATTAAAAGAAGTTGGAAAATTAAAAATACCTATTTTACTTAAAAGAGGCATGAGTGCAACGCTTTCAGAGTGGCTTCTTGCAGCAGAGTATATCATTTCTAATGGTAATGACAATGTTGTGCTCTGTGAAAGAGGTATTAGAACATTTGAAACATACACGAGAAATACATTGGACTTAAGTATTGTGGCTGCTATTAAACTAAAATACCGCATTCCAATAATAGTTGATCCTAGCCATGGCACAGGCTTAAGTGAGCTTGTAGAGACTATGTCGCTAGCATCGATTGCTTCAGGTGCGGATGGCCTAATGATTGAAAGTCATGTTACCCCAGATGAGGCCGTATCCGATGCAAAACAAACAGTCTCAATAGACACTATAGACTCAATAGTTAAAAAAGTAAAAAAATTCGAGAAATTTTAAATATTTTTAAATAAGTGTAATAAATTCTACTCCATGAGAAAACATAACCTTATAAAGATTTTTATTTTAATATTAATGAAATATTAAAAACTAGAGGAGTTGTTATCATGGAAAAGGAAAAACTACAATATTTTAAGGAAAAGTTAATAAGTGAGAAATCAAGAGTGAATAGTCTTATTAGTACATTGAAACAAAATGGCGTTGCAAGTTTTAACAGTGAAATGGCTTCTGAACTATCTTTTTATGACAATCATCCGTCAGATAGCGCAACAGAATTATTTGACACAGAAAAAGGGATGGCACTTGTTAAAAATGAAGTCACAATCCGAAATAAAATTGAGGATGCACTAAAGAATATTGAAAAGGGTACTTATGGGAAATGTAAAAGCTGTGGTAACGACATAATTTACGAAAGATTAGAATTTATACCCTATGCAGACAAATGCGCACCCTGTCAACAAACCATCGATAATAATAAGCCAGCAGAACAAAACAATAGGCCAGTCGAAGAAGACGTTTTAGGTGTGCCTTTTAGATACAGTTATACTGGTGAAGTAGCAACTTATGCTGAGGATACTTATCAGATAGTAGAGCATTTCAATAAAATGGAAGATGCGGCCGAATCGTGCGATGAGGATGAAGACGGTTATGTGGAACCTATAGAAAGAATAAGTAATGAGCAGTATAGAAATCAGTTGCCAGATTAAAAAAATAACAACAGCTTTTTAAATTAGAAGTAATGGAAAAAGTATATATTGCGGTGAATTTTTTTGAATATATCAGCAATATGTACTTTTTCTTTTATAGTATATAGGGGGAAGGGTATGGAAATATTAGTTGTTTTTTTAGGCCTATTATTAGATAGACTATCTAAAATTTGGGCAATTAGTGAGCTTAGTGAAAACAGTGGAATAATATTAATTAAAGATTTTTTTGGTTTAGAGTATTTAGAGAATAGAGGAGCGGCATTTGGAATTTTACAAAATAAAACAATACTATTAGCTATAGTTACCTTATTTGTTATATCAGGAATGATATATTATATTATTGCATATAAGCCAAAATCAAAACTCGTAAGACTTAGCTTTGCTATGATTATAAGTGGAGCCCTTGGGAATTTATACGATAGACTATTTTACAAATATGTAGTTGATTTTATTTTATTTCATTACAAAGAAGTTTATTATTTTCCTACATTTAACATAGCCGATATGTTAGTAGTTCTAGGTACAGGTATTCTGATTATTTATATAATGAAGGGAGAGATATAGATGGAACTTTTTGAGTTTAAAGTAGAGGAAAATGCAGTTGGCCAGCGATTAGATGTTTTTATTTCTGACAAATTAGAAAATAAATCAAGGTCCCATATCCAAGGAATAATTGAAGGTGGAACTGCAATCGTAAATGGTAAATGTAGAAAAAGTAATTACAAATTGAAATTACAGGAAGAAGTTACATTGACTATTCCAGAGCCAGTAGAATTAAATGTAAAAGCTGAGGATATACCACTAGATGTTATATATGAAGATAGTGATGTAATTGTAATTAATAAGCCACAGGATATGGTGGTTCACCCAGCACCAGGGAATTATAGTGGAACACTAGTTAATGCACTTTTAAACCATTGCAAGGACTTGTCAGGTATCAATGGTATACTAAGACCAGGCATAGTGCATAGAATTGATAAGGACACATCTGGAGCCCTAGTAGTGGCTAAAAATGACAATGCTCATAATTCTCTAGCTACACAGTTCAAAGAGCACTCAGCTAAAAGAAGTTATGTAGCTCTAGTAGAAGGTATAATTAAAAGCGATGAAGGTACAATTGATAAACCTATTGCAAGGAATCCTAATGATAGAATAAAAATGGGAGTAGTAGAGAGCGGTAAAAGGGCTGTTACTCATTATAAAGTAATAGAAAGGTTCGAAAGTCATACAGTAGTAGAATGTAATTTAGAAACAGGTCGAACTCATCAAATAAGAGTACATATGGCAAAAATAGGACATCCATTAGTTGGAGATATGGTTTATGGCTATAAAAAGCAAAGATTTAATTTAATAGGTCAGGCTCTTCATGCTAAAATGCTTGGATTTATACATCCAACTACTAAGAAGTACATGGAATTTACTTCACCACTTCCAGATTATTTTGAAAAGCTTATAGATAAGTTAAAAAAAGAGTTGAAGTAGAACATAATATATGATATTATAAATCTAGTAAAATATTTATACCTTTAAGTGATTCAGTGAGATCATAAGGATAGTGATAGCGATACTATTATGCAAGTATAGTATGCCCTTACCTTATGGTGAGGGCTTTTATGTTTATATTTAATTAAAGAATACTATTAAATAGGAGGTGAAATTATGGAATTAAAATCAGTGCTTTTAGATGAAAAAGCAATAGGAAGAACGCTTACAAGAGTAGCGCATGAAATTATTGAGAAGAATAAAGGTGTAGAAAACATAATCCTTGTAGGAATAAAAAGACGAGGGGTACCAATAGCACAAAGAATATCTGTTTTAATAGAACAGTTTGAAGGAATTAAACTTCAAGTGGGTTCTGTTGATATTACGTTATATAGAGATGACCTTACATCACTAAACCAGCAACCTGTCTTAAATAATTCGGATTTAGGTATAGATGTGAGAGGAAAAAAAATAATTTTAGTAGACGATGTACTATATACTGGAAGAACGGCAAGGGCAGCTATTGATGCCATAATAGATAAAGGCAGACCTCAAATGATACAACTTGCGGTTTTAGTCGATAGAGGACACAGAGAACTTCCTATAAGAGCAGATTATGTAGGCAAAAACATACCAACCTCAGGAAAAGAAATGATATCTGTTGAACTTTTAGAAATTGATGGTAGTGATTCAGTGTGTATATGCGAACTATAGTTTGTAACAAGATAACTAGCTTCGAAGAAGATAACTAATCTTTTAAAATAGTCCAGCGAGACTAAAAAGGGGGAACTAAATGAAAAATTATATAGATGTAGATGAAAAATTACCTATCCTTAAGACTATTCCATTAAGTCTTCAACACTTATTTGCTATGGTGGGTGCAACAATACTTGTACCAATGATCACAGGTCTTAGTCCATCAATTGCGTTGTTTTCTAGCGGCATGGGAACATTACTATATATATTATGTACAAAAGCTAAGCTTCCAGCGTATGTAGGATCATCTTTTGCGTTCATTGGGCCCATGGGCGTAGCTACAAAGGCATACGGGCAAAGTTCTATGCTATCAGGAATTATTGCTGCAGGGTTTATATATGTGATTGTAGCTTTGATTATTAAACTTGCGGGAACTAAATGGCTAGATAGAATGTTACCACCAGTTGTGGTAGGTTCCGTAGTAATTGTAATAGGGCTTAGCTTGGCTGGTGTTGCTATAAATTGGGCGGGATTAAATTCAACATTTACAGAACCGGCTCTTGAGGGAGTATCTAGGTTAACATGGATATTTATATCAATGACAACTCTTGGAATTGCTATAATGGGAAGTATGTATTTTAAAGGATTTTTCGGTGTAGTACCAATACTTATCGCAATGGTAATTGGATATATACTTTGTTTAATATTAGGGGTGATTCCAAAAGAAGCTTTACAGGAAATAAGTAATGCAAGATTTTTAGCATTACCAAGTTTCGTAATGCCAACCTTTAATATAAATGCTATTATGCTTATGGCTCCTGTAGCTTTCGTAACCCTTGCTGAGCATATTGGTCATGTGTATGTTACAAGCAATGTGTGCGGGCGAGACTTCACAAAAGATCCAGGACTCCATAGATCAATTCTTGGTGATGGTATTGCTACAATGTTTGCAGGGTTTGTAGGCGGACCTCCTAATACCACATATGGTGAAAATATAGGAGTTATGGCGATCACAAAGGTGTACAGTGTTTGGGTAATTGGTGGAGCTGCAATTATTGCGATTATACTGTCCTTTATAGGACCAGTCTCTGCAGTAATAGGAAATATTCCACTACCTGTAATTGGAGGAGTAAGTGTAATGTTATTTGGAATAATTGCATCCTCTGGTTTTAGAATTTTTGTAGAAGATAAAGTTGATTTTAGCAAAAAGAGAAATCTTATAATTGCTTCAGTGATAATAGTTTTAGGTATTGGCGGAGGCGGTATTAATTTTGACCTCTTGGGGTTAGATATTGAAATTGCAGGAGTGGCTCTCGCAACTTTAGTTGGAGTAATACTTAACTTAGTACTACCTGAAATGAGTAAGTCAGGAGACAATTAATATTCTTTTATTGTAGGTAAATTTTAAATAAAGTGTCAGAGATAAATCTGACGCTTTTATTTTTATTATATCGCGAATGTAAAAATCCTAGACAATAATAACAAATAGAGATATCATAATATGTGATACAACCAATAAGGAAAAGAAGAAATGGGAGAGATAATATATGATGTATAATTTAATTGCCACAACGTCTTTTGGTTTAGAAGCAGTTACCGCTAAGGAACTAAAGCAGCTAGGCTACGAAGATTTAATTGTAGAAAACGGAAGAGTAACATTTAAAGGGGATGAAATGGATATTGCAATATGCAATATTTGGCTAAGAACCGCAGAAAGACTTTTTATAAAGATGGCAGAATTTAATGCACTGTCTTTTGAAGAACTTTTTCAAGGAACCCTTGCAGTAGATTGGGGTAATTTAATACCTGAGGACGGTAAGATGCATATAGTAGGTAAATCTGTAAAATCACAACTTCATAGTGTTCCAGATTGTCAGGGCATAGTAAAAAAGGCAGTAGTTGAGGCTATGAAGAAAAAGTATGATTCAGAATGGTTTACAGAAGAAGGTCCGGTGTATAAAATAGAAGTTGCTATTTTAAGAGATACAGTAACTCTTTCAATAGATACTTCAGGCGTGGGACTACATAAGAGAGGTTATAGAGAATATGCAGGTGAAGCTCCACTAAAGGAAACACTAGCTGCAGCACTTGTGTTAATAAGTAAATGGGATACTACAAGGGTTTTAGCTGATCCCCTTTGCGGTTCAGGAACCATTGCAATAGAAGCAGCACTTATAGGTAAAAATATTGCACCAGGTATAAATAGGAACTTTGTATCCGAAACTTGGCCAAATATGGAAAGTGACATTTGGGAGCAAGTTAGAAGTGGCGCAAGACAAACTGTAAATAGCAATGAAGTTGAAATACTAGCTTCAGATATCAATGGAGATCTACTTCGAACAGCAATT
>JANZQE010000025.1:0-5356 GCA_038040705.1 Clostridium sp.
TAGGTATTGAAAATGTGACAGGACATAAAAAAGCATTTATTAATTTTACTGAGAACATATTAAAATCTGATATTTTTAAAGTGTTATCACCCAAATCAGTAATAATAGAAATACTAGAGGATATAAAGCCTACACAGGAAATATTAGAGCTGTGTAGAAATCTGAAGGCAAAAGGGTATATTATAGCACTAGATGATTTTGTTTATTCTAGCAAATACACAAAACTTATAGAGCTTGCAGATATTATTAAAGTGGATTTTCAAATAACTAAGGGAAATGAAAGAAAAAGGGTAATTGAAAAGGTTAACTCGGAAAATATAGTGTTTCTTGCAGAAAAAGTAGAAACTATTGAAGATTTCAATGAGGCTGTTGAATGTGGATATACTTACTTCCAAGGATACTATTTTAGTAAGCCCTTAATAATAAAAGGAAAAAGAATATCAGAAAACAAAGCTATTTACCTTAAATTATTGAAAGAAATTAATAGCGATAGCTGTAATATAGATAGTATAGAAAACCTAATAAAGAGGGATTTATCCTTATCTTTTAAACTGTTAAAACGAATAAATTCAGCTAACTATGGTTTTAGAAGTGAAATAAAATCAATTAATCAAGCACTAGCATTAATAGGAGAGAATGAAATAAAGAAATGGTTATATTTAGTAGCTTTTAAAACTTTAGGTGAGGATAAACCTGAAATTATAATTATAAATTCCCTTACCAGGGCAAGGTTTTCAGAATTAATTGCTAGTAAAATTGGTGTGGAAATTAACTCTTTTAGTGCTTATTTAATAGGAATGTTATCTATGGTAGATATACTCTTAGATAGACCATTAAAGGAAATACTTCAAGAATTGATGCTGCCAACTGAAGTAAAGAATACTTTAAATGGAGTTAACAATAATAAATATACAAAATTATTTAACTTAATTATAGTATATGAAAAGGGACAATGGGACGCAGTATCAAAAATATCAAAACAGCTTAGCTTAGCTGAAAATTATTTGCCAGATGCATACTATGAAGCTATCGATTATGCGAAGGGGTACTTGGCACCTATAGAGTAGACACTTTTAAAAATAGTGTTTTACTATTATGGGTATTTTTTTGTATAATTATAGTTATAGGTTATGCGAGTTAGTATATGAATATATACAAAAACATTGTATAATATAATTAGGGACTTAAAGACGGTGCAATAAGATTAAAAATCTCTATGCCTAAGAGATATAGGGGGTGCTTCTATGGAAATTTTACAAATAGTTAAAGAGAGACTGTCATTGTTTAAAAATATATATGATAGTATTAGGATTGTAGACCCAATTAATAAAAAAGTTGTAAGTCCTGGAGGAGATAATGCAGAACTTACAACAGGTAATTGCTATGGATTATGCGGAAAAGATGAATACTGTAATAACTGCGTTTCCATGAGGTCTTTTATAGAAAATGATACTTTTGTTAAAGTGGAGTTTATTAAAGGGAAACTTATGCTGATTATTTCGTCCCCAGTAATTATAGAAGGTAGTACATATATTGTAGAGATGATTAAAGATATATCACAAACATCAAGCATAATGAAAAATGAAAAAAGTGATTATAATATTCAGGAGTTAATAGTGGACATGAATGATGTGGCTATAAGGGACGAGCTTACAGGAATATATAATAGAAGATATATTAATGAAAGACTTATAGTAGATATAAATGATAGTAGCAAATATAATAAGCCCCTATGTGTAGTTATGGCAGATCTAGATTTTTTTAAAGATGTAAACGATAACTATGGGCATGTTGTAGGAGATTGGGTGTTAAAGGATTTTGCAAAGCTTATTTCAACAGCTATAAGAAGTAGTTCAGATTGGGTAGGAAGATATGGCGGAGAAGAGTTTCTAATAGTGCTAGGAAATACTGATGGGAATGAAGCATTTAGTGTAATAGAAAAACTTAGGAAACTAGTAGAAGAAAATGTTTTCATCTATGATGATATAAAAATTAAAATAACATCAAGTTTCGGCGCCTATACTATTCAGAATGTACATATTACTATTGATGAGCTTATTAGTAAAGCAGATGAAAATTTATACACAGCCAAAAATAGCGGAAGAAACAAAACAATCATTAACCTATAAAATACGGTAAGCTAAACTTTAAAGAAAGTTTAGCTTACCGTATTTTTGGAAGGATTATTTCTATTGTTCTCCGAACTTACTTTCTACAAGGGTTTTTAAAGCCTCAATAGCTGCAGCCTCATCAGCACCTTCTGCAACGATTTTAATTTCTTCATCTTTGGATAAACCTAAGCTCATTATGTTTATTATTGATTTTGCGTTAGCAACATCATCGCCGTGTAAAATAGTGATATTAGATTTGAATTTATTTGCTGTTTTAACAAATATAGAAGCGGGTCTTGCATGTAGTCCTTGTTCATTCAATATCTTTATAATAATCTCCATTAATAAAACCTCCTAAAATACTTATATTTCATATTAAGTACCTCTAAATTTTATATTCACTACAATTATAACATCGGTGCCACCCACGTGGCAAGTGGCAAGTTGCGAAATTGGGTGGCACTGGTATGATCCGTTTATGATAATGTCTTAGTATACCGTTTTTAATTATGTCCCAAACAGATAAAAATATAGTGTAGAATATATCTCATAAGAATGTGTAAATGAGGTGTTCATAATCAGAAAGGTAGATTTAAATATGAAAGAAGATTTCAAATATCAAATTATCAAAAAATTAGTAGAGACTAATGGCAATAAAAAGGCTGCAGCCCTTCGTATTGGCTGTACTATTAGACATTTAAATCGTATGATTAAGGGCTACCTTTCTAATGGTAAAGAATTCTTTATCCATGGGAATAAAGGTATCAAACCTATTCATACCATTTCAGAAAATATTAGGCGTATGATTATTGATCTCTATAAAACTAAATATCATGAAGCAAATTTTACCCATTATGCTGAACTTCTCGCTACTCATGAGGGCATTTCTGTCTCTCCTAGTACCGTTAACACAATCCTTATGGCTGAACACATCTTATCTCCTAAAGCCTGTCGTGTTACAAAAAAAAGGGTAAAAAAAGAATTGTTAGAGCAGCTCAAAACTTCGCCTCTATCAACTCATAAAAAAGATTATATTGAACGAAGCATTATAGCAATTGAAGATGCTCATCCAAGAAGGTCTCGTTGTGCTTATTTCGGCGAAATGCTACAGATGGATGCGTCGCTACATCTATGGTTTGGAGGCACAAAATCCCAACTACACATAGCTATTGACGATTCAACCGGAGCTATTGTTGGTGCCTACTTTGATCATCAAGAAACTTTAAAAGGATACTACAATATATTTCATCAGATTCTTTTAAAATACGGTATTCCATATATGTTTTTTACAGATCGTCGAACTGTATTTGAGTACAAACAAAAAAAAGCTCCAACCACAGAGGAGGATACTTTCACACAATTTGGCTACGCCTGTAAACAGCTAGGTGTTGAAATTAGAACTAGTAGTGTTCCTCAAGCAAAAGGTCGTGTAGAACGTCTTTTTCAGACATTACAATCACGCCTGCCCCTAGAACTTAGGATAGCAGGCGTAACAACCATAGAGCAAGCAAATGAATTCTTAAACCACTACGTAAAAAAATTCAATGCTAAGTTTGCTCTTAATATTAATAATACCAAATCTGTATTTGAAACACAACCTACGGTTGAAAAAATTAATTTAACACTTGCTGTTTTAGCCGACCGGAAGGTCGATTGTGGGCATTGTGTACGCTTTGAATCCAAATACTATAAGCCTATTGATACCGATAGTAATCCTACTTATTTTAGAAAAGGTACAGATGCGTTGGTTATAAAAGCTTTTGATGGTGAATCTTACGTTAGTATAGAAAATAAGATATATGGTTTGGAAGTAATACCAGACCACAAAACTACTTCAAAAAACTTTGATTTTCCAAAAGATAATCCAATAAAACGCAAAAGTTACGTGCCGCCTATGAGTCATCCTTGGAAGCATGCATCATTTCAAGCATACTTGGACAAGCAAACTCATAGATCAAGCAAGACTGGTTAATATTTAGCCAACCTAAATACATTGATAAAATCTAATGAATGTTTCTTTAAAAAAAGTATAGCATGCACTGGGTCTATTAAATTTACCCAAAATCATGATTTTAAAAAAAGTAAAGCACCAACAATTTGTTGGTGCTAATGTTTCACTTATTGGGGTAGGGCTCGTAAAGCGTAAATTTACAATGTTAATCCAGTTATTTACAATTAGATGCTATTATTTCAATATTCTGAGTTAGAACTAATATGTAATAGTTCTAACTCAAAAAAATATATAATATTAATGTAAAGCATTGATATATCTAGGGTTTGATCACTAAATGATAAAGCTCTTATTTTTTTGCTCATAATGAGTTAGTTAAAGTATAATTATAGTATTGATAATACTAACTAAGCGAGGTATAAAAATGGCAAATGATAAACTGAAAAAAGGAAGCAAAACAGTGGATCCAATAAAAAGTAAAAGAGAAATTCAGGCAGTAAAAAATTATCTATCTGGAAAAATTTAAGATATTATACTATATTTGTTGTAGGTATAAATTCAGCCCTAAGGGTAAGCGATGTTGTAAAATTAAAATGGGAGGATGTTTTTTATGGAATTGGAGAACTAAAAAAAGAAATTAGGCTAATTGAAAAAAAGACAAGCAAACAAAAGGTTTTCCCTATAAATCAATCTATGATGTCCAATATATACATTCATGCATTAAATTGAATTTATAATCATCCTATTATTTAACTTCCCAATATATCTCTTAACTTCCCATTATAGACATACTCAGTATATGGATAATAAGAATGTAAAGTCGTACTAGATTTATATCTTTAAATTATTTCTCATTCAAACAATGCAATTTAATTTGTATCTATACTCATTTTAACACAAAACTACCTTTTTCCTTCAACCTTTGAAAATTTAGTCAAAAGATAAAGCATAAAGCCAGATTTCTGCACCTCATGCTTAAATTATTTACTGTAAGCTATTATTCACTTGTAATTTCTCTTTATAACACGAACTATCTGCCTTCATACTCTTTAACTCTACGATAAAATGTTGCTTTAGTCATGTTCAGCATCTGCGTAGCCTCAACACCTTTAACTTTTCCATCTTTCCATTGTTTATATATACCCTCAAAATCATCACTATTAACTTCTAATTTAGGCCTACCAAACTTTATACCTTTATTTTTAGCACTTTCAATACCTTCCTTTTGACGCTGTTTAATACTCTCTCTTTCTTGATGGGCCACAAATGATAATACCTGTAATACTAAATCACT
>JANZQE010000026.1:0-3249 GCA_038040705.1 Clostridium sp.
GCTCGTAGTATTTATTTAAGATTAATGTTTCTATTTCTCCTATTGTATCATAATGTAAAATACTCATGATATCTTGACATCCACATGATATCATATGTGAATCAAACTCTGCAGGTGCTCCTGGATAACCAGCCATATCTGCATCATATGTAACTTCTTTCTCCTCTGGTTCATAAAAACCAGTGACATTGAGTACAACATTGTTATACTCAATCTCGTGTGTGGTTTCACTAGCCATGTTAATAGCCTAATTGTTCTAAATGTTCATTCTCTGCTTTCACAGTGTACATACTATTAGCAATGTTGCACATAAATAGCACTCCAAACACGAATGCCACCTTTCTAAATCTGTAAAACTCCGTTGGTGTTAGTTTAATTTCTCTCATTTTTGTATTTATTAATGGTTTGTAAAAAAATTCAGTCTATTTTATTCAACTACAACTGAAAATGGCTGTCCTACATGCTTCACCGCATATAGTTAGAAATAAATTGTCAGCACTTGTCTTCTATACTGATTAAAGTCCATAATCCATGGAGGCTACATCAAGTTACCCTTATATACACTATAGGTAATTAACCTACTTCACTTCATGTGTGTCACACTAGTTTAGAATTACCTAAACACGTATCTTTAGTCTATAGCAATCATTCAGGTTTTAACGCATAACCTTATTCCCCTGATTCTTTACTCACTCAACCAATTGTTATGGTATCTACCCTTGTTTTACAAGTGAGGTTATCTCTGCTTTTAGACTTTATTTATTATTCTTATCTTCTTCATAACACTGCTGACAAGTATGAACCTCATCACAAGTGCAAGTTAGCTCAGGAGATATCTTATAGAGCTCCCAAGCAAATTGTGCATCTTCAAAGAACATTAGTATGAATTTGAAGTGTTCCATAGAGTACGCAGCGATACATGTGGAAACACAGATACGATTTCATCTAATGTATTAGCATCAACGTTGTTCAATGCAAGTTCATAACTCTCATTAGTGCTAGTATCTTCATAAGATATAGATCCTAACTTGTTAGTTAATAAACTCATAACTCCCTTGTGAACAAGACTAGCTATATGATCAGCTTTGAAGTGATCTCCATCTGCTCTATTCATGTATGTATGTGGATATACTTTGATTGAATTTATCATAATGTTGTAGTACGATGCTCTTCAGCTTTAAGTTATTAAATATATGCTTGCATCACCCTTAGGCTGCACATCCTACCTTGTAGGATTATTAATGCGTGTTTTGCCGCTTGTTAACTAAACACCAAGTTTGAACTACGTCTAGTCCATTCCATGCAAGCATAATTTAAATAAAACTAGTCAAGGCTACGATTATAAGTCTATTGTATGCACTTACATACACTTGGGCTTGTGAATAGTCTAACTATTCTACCTTCGACTTATCATTCTTCTTCCGCAGGTAGCCAATACTGCTTTTAGTGACTAGTAATTAATATGTTTTAGAGCTCCCTAACTTAATATAAGCATAGAGAGAAAGTTATTAGGTGCTTGTATAAGAACAACATGTTAATGCTATATTTATTAATTATACATACTGTAATAATACAGGTGGTAAAAAGTGGTGAAATGTGGGTTATGTGAAGACAGTGTTTCAATTACACATGCAAATGATGTATACTTTAACCTCCCCTGCCCTACCCCTGACCCCTCTGAACCCTATATATAAAGGAGAGAGTGATAAACTCTCCCCTTTAAGGGCTAATCAATTAGATTTTGATTAGGTCATCGGCAGTAATTACCTCAACGGTGTACTCTTCCACTTGGGTGAACTTACCAATGCTGATTAGACCTGCACCTGATGGCATTTGAATTTGAGGAAAGATTTCTCCGTCCTTAGACACTGCTTCACAAACAGGAAACCCTGCTAACTGATTCTTAGTCACATCTCCATTACGCAGAAGTTTACTAAGCTTTGAAGAACAAGTAATCGAAATCTCTTTATCCTTACCGTCAATCACTGTCTTAAAGAGAACCATTACATTAGGAATGTAACCGTCATCATTAGGTGTTGCTTTGAAGTTGTTAGGAATTAGATAAGACTCTGCGTCTTTGTATCTTTCACTAACTGTACTTAAAATCTCACGCTCTGTTGTAGGACGAGCATCTCTCCATTGAACTAAATTTCCCATTATTTCTGTTTTTTATGGGTTAACATAGGGGGGAGTATCCCCACTACTGATTTATGCGTGGGGTTTCATGTGGGAAGGGGTCTACTCTCTTATGTACATGATGGTGTACACCTTTTTAGAAAAAAAGTTTTTTAAAAATTTGGTGGGTATGGTAAAAATGTTATACCTTTGGTGGGTGGGTGGGTTATTTATATTATACTATATAACCACTTAACCACCAATCAAAAGAAGTAAAAAGAATACATTACATAATATAGCATTGAAAAAAAAGCAAAAGTAGAAGATTAAAATATTTATTGTATATTTGTAATAATACAACAACTAAATCATGGAAGAAAGAAAGATGGTCATTCAACAGCTACAGAAAAGCTTACAGGATGAGTATGCTGTAGCTCAGAAGTATTATTCTATACTATCAGCTATAAACAATCTAGGTCTTACTAAACGTGAGATTGAGTTAGTAGCATTTACAGCTGTTAAGGGTACGATATCTTATGCTAATACAAGAACACAGTTTTGTGAGAAGTATGGTACAACAACAGCTACGATCAATAACATTGTTTCTAAGCTTAAGAAGCTTGGCATTTTTGTTAAACAGTTAGGTAAGGTGAAGGTCAATCCCATCATCGTTGTAGACTTCAAAAAAAATTTAAATCTAGTAGTAAAGATAGTGCACAATGAAGAAGCCCAAAGACATGACAGTGAAGGAGTGGATAGTCAGAAAGATGTCAACAAAGATGGTGATATCAGAGAGAGTGATAAATCAAGTGATATTACATCAGTTTGATAGCACACATGACGCACTTAAATTAAACAACAGTGTAGAACTTTCAGGTTTTGGTAAGTTTTTGTTTAATATAAAGAAAGCTAAAAATCACGTAAAGAAGCTTGAGTCAATTAAAACTGGATATGAGTTGTTATTAGCAAACACTAACACTCCAGAAAAGAAAGCAAACTTTGTAAAAAGTAAATTAAGTAGATTAAACTTAACATTGATGTCATTAAAACCAAAATTAGATGATAAAGATAAAAGAGATATACGAGGGATGGAGGAATAACCTACTACCTCCAGAAAAACTAAAGGATCAAATA
>JANZQE010000027.1:0-4323 GCA_038040705.1 Clostridium sp.
GAGTAAGCTTAATAGCTTTACGCAGCAAGGCTACCCCATTGTGTACATGGATGAAAGTGGCTTTGAGGCTGAAACTATTCGTCCTTATGGCTATGCACCGATAGGCAAACCTTGTATTGATAGCTACAACTGGCAAGCAAAAAAACAAACCAAAGTCATTGTTGCTCTGTATGAAAAGATGTTGTTTGCACTGAATTACTTTGAACAGAACATTAACAGCAATATATTTTATGATTGGTGCAAGTTCACACTTATTCCAAGCCTTAAAATCAAATGCGTGATTGTCATGGATAATGCCAAGTTTCATAAAAATAAACGTATTCAAAAGCTATTGAACAGGCATGGTTATCGTATTCTTTGGCTGCCGCCGTACAGCCCAGACTTGAACCCTATCGAAAAGAAATGGGCACAGGTGAAGTTTCTACGTCAAGGCTGGATGCAAAATGACTTATCTAAATTGTTTTATGATATTTGTCCTGGCCATAACAGTTTTATTTTGAACTGACTATAGTTAATTATAAGAAAATATAACTTACTCTAAATAATAATCGCATTCTCTATGTTCTTTCACCAGCTGATTATTTTTTTTATAACGATAGTCACAATCTACTAGTTGAAATTGAGTATTATCATTCTCTAAATCTAACTTAAACTTGTATGTTAGAATTTTTTCTTCACTAAAATTAAATTGAGAATTTTTTAATCTGGGTAAATTATTGAAACTTATTGTATAAATTCCATTTTTTACTTTTACTTCATCTAAATACACTTCATCTCTTTCATAATCATTTTTTTTCGTAACTCCAGTACGCTTGATATCTTGTCTGACGCAACCTTCAGGAAAAAACTCCACAAATTTATTTACCTTTTTATTATAAATAAACAAACAAGAACTCCATGCATATTCTTCAGGACGAAAAGTAGAACCCTCACTTTCAATATGGAGTAATGAGATATTAGTGTCAGAATAACTTGAGCTTATGTGAATATATTCTTTGTTCTTAAAACTAACGTTAAGTTTCTTTTTATTTTTCCCTGATAAAAAATATACATCGAAGTTATTATTAAATACTTTTCTAAGTTCTTTTTGGTCTTCGTTAATTGTAGGGACTTGAGTAACTTTAATATTATCTGAATTGGTTACAATGGCAATTGGTTTAGAGTTTTTATTTGAAGGATCTTCTGAATGTATTTTAACTAATAGTTTCTTATTATATTGACTAAGAGGATAGTCTATTGCACGAATAAAAATGTCATCAGTTACTTCAAGATTAACATTATCTGATAAAGGATCAATATCAAGTATATTGGTAACTTCATTGCTAACAGTCTTGTGAACATCATTGTATGATTGTGCTATAGAATTTTTATTCTGACTTTTATTCTGATTTATAAGATTACTTTCAGATTTTCTATCTGATAATTCTTCACTATTTTGCTTCGCTTCACCAAAACTACAAGCAGTGACGCTGAGGCAAATACTCATTGATAAAAAAAGTAATTTAATATTCATTTTATTGGACTCCGTTTTCAATAGTCGAACAATTATCTAATAAGGGAAAAGGATCATAACGATATTTAAGTCCTGTTGCGCCTAACGATTTACTTACTTCATCTCTGACTTCAAAGTGAAGGTGAGAACCCTTAGATATTGAGGTCATACTTCCTGCATTGCCTGAATTACCACTAAGACCAATCGGCTGGGAAATATCTTCAACTAACTCATCTTTGTCAACTTTAATTTTGTTTAAATGGCAATATATGAAATATACAATATCTTTTTTAAAATCGAGTTTATTTCTTAGTATATTCTTTTTACTTACTGGTAGATCATCAACATTACACTGTAAAATTATCGAATTACCATAGCTACTATATGAAGTGGCAAATACGATACGTCCCTTACAAACTGCGTATACGGGACTGTTGAGAGCTGCTTCTAAATCATTTCCCTGATGTAACTTTGAATGACGCTTGGAAGTTCTACCGTGTCTTGATATTTCATTTGTAGCTAATGCTAAATTTTCGTTGTTATATTTATTGCTTTTATAAGTTAATGGAGCAGAACCATAACCGAAACGTCTAACTTGGCAGGTATCAAGTGGATTTCGCCATTGATTCCCTCCACCCACATTAGTAGTGTTTTTTGCAGGAGCAGGAGCAGGAGCAGGAGCAGGAGCAGGAGCAGGAGCAGGAGCAGGAGCAGGAGCAGGAGCAGGAGCAGGAATACATTTTTCATTACTCTTACTTTTATATGAAACACCTTCCAAAATGACAATAATAGCGTCAAGACTATTTATACAGATATTATCAGGAATTTTATGCATAAAATTTTTAACATTTATGTACGAATCAATATAATCTCTAATCCAAGTTTGATAAGCTTTCACACCATTTTGATTAGCTTCTTTCATATACTTTTTAAACTTGTCTTTTTCCCCTATTTGTATAATGAGTTTTTTTCTCATTAAGCTACTACTTGTGTACTCATTTTTTATTAGTCTTTCAGAACCTGATGGTCCATCATGATGAGCAAGATAAGCTATCTTAGCTAAATCAGCTTTACTAGTGATTTTATTAATAGGTAAACGTTTTCCTAGAGTCTCAAGATTCATTTTAGCGTAGACCATTCCTGCATCAATCGAAAGTTCAGGATTATATTTAAGTTTTAGAAATTTCGCATCTGTAAGCTTAGGATGCTTTTGTTTGTACTTATAAAGCAGTGAGTCAGACCTTTTGGAAATGTCACGCCAAGTACCATCTAACATTTGAGTCATACCGCCTGCTGATGTTGTACTATTCTGAGAATCTGCTTTCCAACGACCTTTCAATGAACCACTGCCTATTTTTGCTGATTCTGCATTAATTATTGCAGCTGTAGTAGGAGCATCAAAGCCATGCCTTTTAGCTGCACTAATTATAAATTGACGATATATTTCATTATTTGGATGAAGTTTTAAATTTTCGTCATTATAAAAATCTGCTACTACATGGGTTGGAGTGCCGCCATCTGTACGAATTACTTCATTGTGATCTTTTACAGAAGAGTTTTGATTATTAGTCTTTGTTGGAGCTTTACTTGATGTTTTGGACTTATCAGTTTGAGTGCTTTTATTGCCATCCGACTGACTTTCAACTTCTTTTTGAACAGGAGGAGTTGGTTGTTGGTTTTCTTTTTCCAAGACTTTACTTAAGTCTTTGAGCTTTTCTAATTGATGCCCTTTTTCTGGAAGATTACTCCCAGAAACTTTCATCATTCTTGAAGTTAAAGTCAAACTTTTTTTCCCTAAAGGAAGAATAGTGTGATGAGAAATTAATTGAAACTTTTTATGGATATTTAAAAAATAGATCTTGATACCTGCATGTCTATCTTTGATCAAAATATCTTCTGTTATACTTTTAGTAATTGCGATATTTTCGCATTTACTATCATATTCGAGTTGAAGAGTAGCTTTATTGATAGGTTTAAAAGCAGAGTCTAAAAGTTTTATTCTTAAAGTCGTATCATAACTTTCACTTTCGTCAAGGTGTAAAAATATTTTTTGACCAATACTTAATTGATGTATTTTCTTACCCTTAATATTATTCCAATTAGCTAACTGTTTGACACTAACGCCATAAAATTGACCTATGCCCCAGAGTGTGTCACCTTTTTTTACAATATGTGTTTTTTTAGTCATTATACAGCCTTAATTAGGATTCTTGAGAACCATGTTCACCTAAAATAATACCCTCATCCTCATCTTCGCCTTCAATATCTTCATCTTCAAAATGACTTGACCACTGATCAAATCCAATTAAGGAATCATATTTCATATGATTATCATCTTGTAATAGCATAGTCATACCTGAGTTGTCTGTTTCTGATTCAGAAATAATCTCATGAGTGTCTGGGTTAAAAAGAATAACTTTAGCTTGTTCAATCCCTTTACCTAGTAAACTCATAAAACTAAACTGAACTGCAAAAGGAGGAGAGTTTAAAAACTCTAAAGGCTTGTAATTAACTCTTGCCCCCGCCACCAAACTCTTCCTCACGGCCTTAACTTTAATCGTTCCCGGACACACCAGCTTAATACCACTTTCATCGATCGTAATGGATGCTCCTGCACTGGTTTGCAGCTTAATGCGTTTTGGACTCGATACATTCACCTGTCCTGACTCACTACCAATCGTCATGCTTTGTTGACTGTGCAGCTGCAACTCACCGCCTTGTGCCTGTATCGCTAGTGGTTTAGTGTTCGCACTCACATGTAATCCCGATGCGCTCGCTTCACCACCAACCCCAGAGAGCGAATCAATACTATCTGCCGTCAGCGTATAATT
>JANZQE010000028.1:0-3682 GCA_038040705.1 Clostridium sp.
GTATTAGAATCTTTCCCCTCAATAAAGTCGATTCATGATTTTAGAATTGTAGGAGAAGGTGATTATAAAAATTTAATATTTGATGCTGTAATTGATTTTAATAAGGCTTTTACAGAAAATGATGAAGTAAAATTAAAAGACGATATAAATATTGAGATTAAGAAATTACACCCTAATTACAATGCGTTAATGACTTTAGATAGGGATTATCTAGGGGTTCAATAAAACAACCTAGTTTAGCGAAAGTTAAACTAGGTTGTTTTTATACTAGTGTCAGCAACAAAAACGTTATCTGACACCCCTACTCGAGGAATTTCTTCGAGGTCAAAGAAGTGATAAGTAGTTTTGTTTGCTTGACAGAACTCTCATTATTTCGATAATAGAGAGATTATCATTTACAATATAGAATACAATGTATGAATCAATAATAAGCATACGATAGTCTTTTGACTTTAGATGATAATCCTTTGGAGAAACACCTTTGTATGGAAATTGCGACAAAGACCCAATAGCATAATCTATCTTATTAATTAATTCAAGAGCAACAGGTGGATTATCAATTGAAATATAGTTTAAAATATTGTTAACATCATCAATAGCTATAGGGAAATATATAACTTTATATAAACTAGGCATTATATTTACTCCTTAATATTTTCATGAAGTCCTCATGTGATACTGTAGACGCACCATTAGCCTTTTCTGCTTCAGCAACAGCCAGTTTATCGTATAAGTCAATCTTTGCTTGGATTTGTTCAAAATAAGCTAAACTCATAACTACAAGATCACCTTTTCCGTTTTTTGTAATATAAACAGGTTCAGCATCTTTATGGCAAGTTTCAGAAATTTCATTAAAATTATTTCTTAAAGCAGATATTGGAAGGATTTTTGGCATTCTCGACACCTCCTTATCATAATTATGAGTAAATTATATCATAATTATGATAAATAGTAAAATTATTAAGGTGAAAAAATATTTATATATATGTACTACTTTAGGTGGTGAAGTTGCCAGTTGCATTCCATCGCTAAGGCACATTTCCTAGCCCAAGTGCGGTCACACTAGGGCAGGGAAATGTCAGAAATAAGAAACATTATGTGCCATTCCTAACATAATTCTACTGAGAAATAAAAAGGAGTTGTTTTTATGAGTTTATATATGTTTATTGCATCTGATTATCCAATGTTACTTATAGATTATAAAAAAACTAAATATTTTAAATTTAAAGAAGGAGTTAAATTTGATTTCGATGATGATGGAACAATTTATCATTATACAAATGACAGTGATAGAAATTCTGTTGATTTATTAATACCTTGTTGTCCAGAAGAAGCAGATACCATCATTGTTGATTCAGAGGAAAGTCTCCAAGAACTACAAATTTCTAAAGGAGACAAACGCAATTGTGACTGGTATACAGATAAAACTAATATATATACATTAGACTGGAGATATTCAGATAAAAGAGCAAGTGAATTGATTAATTATTTTAAAGATAATATGAAGGTAGGTTTTGACGTAGAGTTGTGGTCAACTTGGATGGATGAGTGTAAACAACCAACTAAATACTACCATAATATTGATAATTTAAAAGTTGTAGATATAGAAAAAGTATTTAATTGTGTTGGGTTTGATAAGCCTGAATGTATAGTTATATCAAAAAAAGTACAATAAATGCGCAGAATATTTCACTTGTATATAAAAATGAAAAAATAAAAAATTAGTTTACTATTAGTGTAGAAAACACTTATAATTTTCAACATTCTTATTTTATTATCGAAAAAAGAATGGATAAGTATGAATTTTCTCCAAAGTGACTTGCAACAATAAGCGAAAAAACATTGAAATGAAATTTAGAAATTCTTCTTTAGCAAATGTAAAATTCTCGTGAGACTGCCAGGACGGCACGCTAGCGAACATAATTAAATTTTCATCCTTTTTATACTTATACTTATACTTATACCTTCTACTGAACATAAATTATAATCGTTTAAGGCTAAAGTATGTAGGAGTGTGACAGATAGTATATAATGAATTTTACAGACTCTTAGTTTATGTAATGAAAATTACCGTAAGCAGCCCAGAATACCTATACTTACTACCCACAGAGCTATATAGAATGGATAAGTATGAAGTTTATCCGAAGTGACTTACAATACGAAACGATGAAACTTTTAAATTTTGATTTAGAAATTCTTGTTTTGTGAATGTAAAATTATCGTGAGCTTGCCAGGACGGCAAGCTAGCGAACCTGAGGCAGGAAGCCGAATGTGAGTGTTAGATAATTTTACGTGAGCAAAACATTAGAATTTCTTAATCAAATTTCCAGTTTCAAGTTCGTTTGAAAGACATGAAGGAAAGATTTCATACGACCTTATTTATAAGCACACTTCGTTGCTAATCATATCTTTGTAAGTTTGTCTTTTACATATAAGTCTATGGTGACCTTCACTTACTAGAACTACAGGAGCCTTAGGTATTTTATTATAGTTATTGCTCATTGAATATCCATAAGCACCCGTTGAAAGCACAGCCATAATGTCTCCGCTTGTAACCTTTGGAAGTTTCGCACCTTCTATTAAGATATCTCCACTCTCACAGCACTTACCTGCTATTGTAACTACTTCCATACAAGGTTCACTTACTTTACTTACGAGTACGCATTGATAATCTGCATTGTATAAGGCTGGTCTTATATTATCTGTCATTCCACCATCCACTGCCACATATTTCCTAACTCCAGGTATATCCTTTATAGAGCCTACAGTATATAATGTAATCCCCGCATTAGCTACAATAGCTCTCCCCGGTTCTATTACAAGAATAGGATGATTTATTCCATACTCTTTGCACTTATTTTTAGTTTCCTCGATTATTACTCTGCAAAAATCCTCTATTTCCTTGGGCTCATCACCTTTATTATAATAAACCCCAAAACCTCCGCCTAAATCTAATTCTTCTATATCGTAATTAAACTTTTCTTTAATATCTTTAATTAAAGATGTCATAATTCCCACAGCGTCTCTATACGGTTGTAACTCGAAAATTTGAGATCCTATATGACAGTGTAGTCCTGCAAGTTTTACATTCGAAAGACTTAAAACAGTGTTTATTACCCCTTCTAACTCATTATTTAATATAGTAAATCCAAACTTAGAATCAATTTGTCCTGTCTTTATATAGTCATGAGTGTGGGCTTCTATTCCTGGCGTAATTCTAAGAATAATCCTTTGAATAATGCCTTTTTCCTTTGCAGCTTCATTAACTATTTCAATCTCATTTAGGTTATCTACCACAAAAGTTCCTACTCCAAGTTTTACTGCCATATAAATTTCATCAATAGTTTTATTGTTACCGTGAAAATAGACCTTTTCTAATGGAAAATCAGCCTTGTACGCTGTATATAATTCCCCACCTGAAACCACATCTAAAAATAGGCCTTCGTTTTTTATAATTTCACACATGGCCAAGGTTAAAAATGCTTTTCCAGCATACGCTATTTTGTTTTGTCCTTCAGATGCTTTAAAAGATTTATAGAATCTTCTACAATTATCCTGTATAAGCTGTTCATCCATTACATAAAGAGGTGTACCATATGCCTTAGCTAGATCGTCCGCACTAACCCCTGCAATACTTAATCTATTATTATCATCCTTTATATCACCAAAAAATTTCAATTAA